>JANMZU010000797.1:0-14113 GCA_031383585.1 Betaproteobacteria bacterium | reverse complement strand
CAGGAACGCCTCTCGACCGAAAACTTTCTCAGGTTGGCATTGCACCGCCAGGAGCTCGTCCTCCACTATCAGCCGCGGGTGTCTTTCAAGACCGGTCAGATTACCGGGGTAGAAGCGCTGATCCGCTGGCAGCATCCACGCCATGGACTCTTGACGCCGGAAAAATTCATCGCCGTTGCTGAGGATTCCGGGCTCATCGTGCCGATGGGCGAGTGGGTCATCGAGCATGCGTTTGCGCAGGTTGCACAATGGCAAAAGAAAAGCGGCCGCGACATTCGCCTGGCAGTGAATATGTCTGTGCGCCAGATGTTCGACGGAAATCGTCTCGTTCGCGTCCTCGAAACCGCAGCGAAGACATCGGCGCTCGACCTGCGCACTGTGGAGCTGGAATTGACGGAAAGCATGCTGCTCAAAAACATTGATGACACCGCAGTACTATTAAAGCAACTCGGCGACATGGGGCTGGGATTGGCCATCGATGATTTTGGGACCGGTTACTCGTCGCTTTCGATCCTCAAACAACTGCCGGTGGATTCGATAAAGGTGGATTCGTCCTTTGTGCGCGATATCGGCACCGATCCAAACGATGAAGCCATCGTCCGCGCGATCGTTGCCATGACCCACAGTCTGAAGCTCAATGTGATTGCTGAAGGCGTTGAGAGCGAGGAGCAGTATCGGGTGTTGCGAGATCTCGATTGCGACGAATACCAAGGGTACTTTTTCTCAAAGGCACTGCCGCCGGTCGAATTTGAAGCGCAGTTCCTGGATGTTGGTTAGCAGGTCTCAAAGAGTAATCCTGAAGACCTCGATTTTCGCGCTTCTGAATATCGCCTGGCTGATCGTCGGCTCTATGTTTCTTGTGGCGACGATTGCGCTGATGCGGCTTCGCGAGGCGCTGGATTGGCGGCGCGATAAGCTGGCGCTGGCAGGGCATTCGCGCTGTCATTGCTGGTTGCCCACAGCTCGCGTTGCAAATCATTGAGGGCGAGAATGACCGGATCATTCTGTCGCCTACGCTGTGTCACGAACCACAGCATCGACTCGATTTGCGCGTCATTCCAGATACAAATTTCACCCACCGCCGCTTTTTCCAAGGCGACTTCCTCGCGCATCAATGCAATGCCTACTCCTGACACCACAAGTGATGCGATGACGGCTTCCTGATCAGCTTCGACGACGCGTCCGGGCTTCACGCCATGTTGCTGCAGCAGTGCCAGGGCAAGCTGGTGATGGCTGCTGATCGGGGGTGGAATGATCCAGGGCATGGCGGCGACCTGCTCCCACCCGGATAACCGCAGGCGATCCTTCCAGGCTGCAGGTGCGACCACCCTAAACAACAGGCGCCGAAGCGCCAGGCCGCTGATGCTCGCGTGCCGCAGCTCGCCATAGTAGAAGCTCGCATCGAGAGTGCCGTCACGCACGCTATCGAGCGAAGCACCGGTGACGCCCTGATGCAGTTCCAGTTCAAGCAAGGGATGGCGCGCCAGCGCGACATTGATGAATTCGCCGATACGGGTCAGATTGGGGTCACTTAGGGTGCCGATGCTTGCCTTGCCGGTAAGCTGACCTTTAAAGGACAGCGCTACGTTTTGCAGGTCGCGCGCTGCAGCCAACACTTTTTCGGCCTCTTTTAACAAGCGCGCGCCTGGTGCCGTCAATACCATTCCGGTCGCAGTACGCTCAAACAAAGTGAGCCCCAGATTCGCTTCCAGCGCCTTTAGCTGGGCTGAAACCGCAGGTTGACTCACGTGCAGCTTTTCGGCGGCGCGGGTTAGCTGGCCGAGTTCAGCGATGGCAGCAAAGCTGCGTAACTGGTAGAGCTCCATTAATTTCGATACGACATTGAGTGCATGATTCATTCTAAGGCCAAATGTTGCGACGCAACAATTAGTTAGGGGTGACATAAGCAAAATCAATGCCCCGCATCCAAACATACGATTGGATTACGTCACGCATCACCCCTATCTTCTCCTTGTGCAATGCAGCAGACATGCTGCGCAAGCATAAACCAAAGGATGGCTTGCTATGAAAATGACAGATCAGATGGAACGGGATTTCTTCCAGACCGAGTTGACGCGCTGTCGCGTCAACCAGCGGCCGGAACAAGCCTCATTGATCGTCGCAACGATTGTTGTTGGTGCCTTGCTGCTCGCATCAATTCTCATGATTTCGATTGGCCGATGAATCGCTAAAGCCGATCACGGTGCACTTCGCCCGGATCGACGCCAGCGTGTTACTTAAGGAAACAATATGAGCGAATTTAAAAATCCAACTTTCTCCGCAATCCAAAACCACATTCACGCCGCGAGGCTGGAGCGTAGTGCTGCGCTAGGCGAAGCGATAGGCGATGTACTCGGCCGAGCCTGGTTCGCACTACTGCGGTTGCTCGGCAGCGTCGCCGGCCACGCAACAGCGTTGAAACCACGAGCCAACGCAAATCAGCACTTGCCGTCGCAGCGACCGATCCCTGCACCACACTGACTACCCCGAACCGACTCCTCCTCCATGCCTCCAAGGCATGGTTTCAGCCTCTTGACCTTGGTCTAAGGGGCTTTTTTACTTGTATCTTCAGCCACGATTGCGAGTGTTGACGACGAAAAACCGAAACACGAGCAAAGGTGCGGCGTTTCGGGCAATTTTGTGTGGAGAGGCCCGTAGATACTACCTTTACGAAAACTGACTGAACCTTATTAATTGCTGCAAATCGAAACAGCGCGGAGTAGCATCAATGTCCGCGTTCGCGAATTGTTGAAAGGAGTCCGCATGAACCAAGCTATTGCCCCGCTGCTGCTAGCAGCAATTTCCGCACTGACCCTCGCCGCAGGCAGCGCCAGCGCTGCCGTAACAGTCAATTTCACACAACCCGACCAGTATGTAGATATGCCGTTTGCGCCTTGGGACAAGGAGCGTGTGATGAAGGACCTGCAAGAGCACTTCAACAAACTCGGTGGCCAGTTGCCGCCAGGACAGGATTTAAGAGTCGACGTCGTTGACATCGATTTGGCTGGACGTATAGAGCCCAATCTACGTTTCGGCCACGACATTCGTATCTTAAAGGGGCGCGCCGACTGGCCGGTAATTGCTCTGCGCTACAGCATTGAATCGCAAGGCAAAGTCCTGAGCAGTGGAGATGTGCGCATCGACGACAAATCCTATCTCGACCACATCAACCGCTATTCGGTTAACGAATCGCTGCGTTACGAAAAGCGCATGCTCGACAATTGGTTCAAGACAGTGGTGAAGCAATAGCCAGTCTGTAGAAGCATTCGCCAGAGAGGCGCGCCGTCAGTTGCGCGCCGCTGGCATAAACACAGCGCGGTAGCTTGTGTACATCGAAATCAATGCAAATGGTCACACGACCAAAAAGCCCAGCATCAGCGGCATGGCAGCGACGATCAATAGCAAGATCATTACGATGCCGTAGATGGTGAATGGCAATAAATTCTTCAGGCAGGCGAAGAAGCTTGTCTTTAGCGCCTGAATCGGCTCCTCATTATGGAAATACACGAGCGCCGGCGCAAACCATAGCGCCATAAACAATGGCGTCAGCAGTGACAGGCCGATCAAAGCTACAAGTAGAAACGTCATGATCGACGCAGCTGCAAAAGTTGCCAGTTCAGACGTGTCGCCCGACATAAGGGCGCTGATCGCGCCGCTGGCACCCATGGCCAAGGCGATGAAGATGGCCATCACCACCAACACAATCAGGATGGCGATTGATCCGCCGGTATAAATCGCGCCAATGATGAACAGCGGATTTGTGCGGGTCTTGAAGCCGGAAAAAAGGTAGTCGATTTCAAGTTTTTTGTCGTCAGCCACCGCCTGTGCAGCAGCGAGCCAGCCAGCCAAAATGATGCCGTAAAGTAGATAACCGGCCAGCGAACCCACAAATGGTACAAATGCCAGTGCCAAGTAGAAAATAGCGTATAGCACAATCATCAGGATCCACATCATTGGTGACTTGGCGAACAACTGCCATGCCGCTGAGATCCACTCCATCCCCGCTCCGGGGGACAGCGTCAGGCCGCCTGGAACATAGTCCGCGGCGGGTTCGCTGCTATCGAGCGGTAGTGCCGCTAACACCGGCGTCTGATAGGGGTTGGGATTGGGGTCGTTAGGAGTTTCCATGTGTGCTATCTCGAAGGAATGATTTAGCGGCGATTTTAGCGCTTCACATTGGCAGTTGTGCAGCAATAATTAGCCATCCCTGAATGTGCCGTGCTTGCGACTGGGGTTCGCTGCCCGTACCATGGGTAACGCAACAACACCATCCAACAGGAAACATGAATATGAGTCATCAATTGACACGCGACGAATATGACGCACTTGAGCTGGTCGGTAAGAAGCTGAAAACAGCCAAGCCCAGCGCCTGCATCGCGAGAAATGCGAAACATCTGGTCGGGATTAAGTTTCTCAGCGCGAAGAAAGACGGTACCTATGCGCTGACCGAAAGAGGTGCTGAGGCGCTGTTCATCAAGAATTGCATTGCCGGGTTACGGGCGCTTGCTGCGGATGCTGACACGCAACTGAGTCCCGACGTCGCCAATTTCCTCGGCAGAAAGGGCCACATCGTCACTGTAGCCGTAACCGGGAAATTCGAAGTTACCCCCAAAGGTAGGGAGTGTCTCGCCGACATCGCCCTGAACCCCTGAGTGCCGCGTCACCCACTTTAAAGCTAGGGCGACTGCGGCCGAAACCGAAGCGGGAAATTAGTAACGGCCGCGACGCTCGTAATATCGACGGTCGTTATATCCATGGTGCGATACGTGTTGCGAGCGATATGGCGCGCCATAGTAGCCAGCGTAAGCAGGCGCTCGATAACCGGAATACACGACCGGATAAGTGTCGTAGACCTGCGATTGAACATATACAACGCGCTGCTGCTCATAACGCGGCTCGTCGTAGTAGGTCCCATACGCTGGTTGGGCGTAGTAGACAGGCGTTTGCCTTGTATAAGCATAGCCGCGCTCTGGATAATTGACTACTCGCCTATCGTAATAGCGCTCGGACGAGCTGCCAATCGCAGCACCGATGATGGCGCCCGCCACGGCACCATTTGCGCCGCCGTAATAGCTGCCAACCAGTGCGCCATCCAAAGCACCGATCACCGCTCGATCAGCCGCCTGGGCCTGAACGCTGACAAATGTACCGGCCGACAGCAGTAATGCAATCGCAAAATTTTTCATGGTCCGCTCCTTTGGGTTGAAAACTACGACAGAGCGGACCTTCATTACTCCGCATCTGTAATTCCATACAACGCGGCGTGCAGTCATCCGGATGACTTGCTCGGGCAATCGAATATCGCATACGAACGCCACCTTCACTGTGTCATTTGCTGCAGTTTGTCCCGCTTTTCACAGCTGCGCAAGCCGCGCTCCACACGGAACATCGCGGCAATAGTCGTTTCGCACGCGGTTTTTCGCAGTTGGTCGCAATCCATTTGAGGCATCAGTCGAAGCTCCGTAAAGTTCGGTCATCAACAAACAAACACCCACCACCGACCCCAAGGAGAAACACATGAAAACAGCATTCAGCAGCAACAAAGACAACATCGCCATCAGCACCATTCTCGCTGTCAGCCTGCTCGCGCTGGCAAGCGGACTGTTCATCAGCGATACCGCAGTCGCCAACCAAGCGGTAGCCGTACAAAAACTTGACACCATCGTGGTTACCGCATCTCGCGCACCCGATGCCGTACTCGACACCATGGTCGTCACTGCCTCACGCAAGCAGCATCGCGCTTAACGCACAAATACAAAACCTGAAACGACGGGGTCAAAGGTGAGGTGAGGGTGGCGTGCAGCAGACATATAGCAACACCATGCGAAAGCAAAAAAACGGCGGACTTCGGTCCGCCGTTTTCTTTTCGGGCACCCAGCGTCAATTGTTCTTTAGATACTTGTCCAAGAACGCCAGAATCTTGCGATTGGCCTCCATGCTGTTTTTCTTCTTGGAAAACCCGTGGCCTTCGTCGGCAAACAGCACGTATTCGACCGGCACACCGCTTTTCTTCACCGCTTCAACAATCTCGTCGCTCTCGGGCTTGATCACGCGTGGATCATTCGCGCCCTGGATGACGATTAGTGGTTTGCGGATTTCCTTGGCGTGAAACAGCGGTGACGCGGCGATCAGCATGTCCTTGTCTTTTACAGGATCACCAATTTCTTCGTATAGCGATTTGCGGAATGACTCCCAGTACGGCGGAATAGCCTCCAGTGTGCGTAGCCAGTTGCTTACCCCGAAAATGTCCACGCCAACTTTGAAGGCTTCGGGGCGAAACGCCATTGCGGCGAGCACCATATAGCCGCCATAGCTGCCGCCAATGATGCCGATGCGTTCCGGGTCGATATACCCCAGGCTCGCCAGATAGGTCTTGGCCTCGATGCAATCCCACAGCGGTTCACGGCCGTGCTTGCGATCATCGGCGCCAAAGAAGCTTTTGCCATAGCCGGAACTGCCGCGATTGTTGATGCCAAGCACTGCGTAACCGTGATTGACCAGATATTGAATCTGCGCGTTGTAGCCACGTGAAGTCTGCCCACCGGGACCACCATGCACATAGACCAATGCCGGTACCTTGTTGGTCGCGCTGGCCTGATGCGGCTTGTAATAAATGCTGGGGATAACCATGCCGTCAAATGACTTGAATCGCACCACTTGCGCTTGCACCAAGTCTTTGGCGTCGATCTCCTTGCTCAGGCTCTGCGTGAGTGCTTTTGCTTGCTTGCTCTTGAAGTCGTACACGTACAGGTTGTTTGGTGAACGGTCTCCGTTCAGGTAAAACGCCATACGCGTGCCAGTTTTGGAAAACGTTACGCCGCGAATTTCGCCGCCGGGCAGTGCCGGCAGCTTTACCGGCCTTTCGTCTGCGCCTTCAGCAATGCGGATGACGACGCTGCCGTCCTGATTCACTGCCGTCACACGATAGCGGCCATCTCGGGAAAAATAAGTCGAGACGATATCCCAGTCGGCTTTCTCGTGCTCTTTTATCATGCCTGTCGCCAGGTCATATGTGCGCACACTGGCGAATTCCCTGCCTTCGTTGGTGAGCATGAACAGCCGTTTCGAAGCGGGATCAAATGTCGCCGCACTGAAATTGACCGCGCCGGTATGCGGCGTCAAATGTTTGGTTTCGCCTTTCGCAACGTCGTACAGATATACATCGCCATCAAGCGTCGTGTTGGTTTTGTTGAGAGCCACCCACTTCTCATCGCGGCTGATCGCACCTATGGCATAAGACTGTTCATTCTTGAAGAAGAGGGTGCGCTCGTAGGACTTGGCGTCGTAGCGGTAAATGTCGAACACCTTTGGATCGCGTTCATTGCTGGATACAAAGAATGCGCCGCCATCCGGACGCCAGCCGACAAAACTGGCCTTGAGCTTGTCGCCGGGCGTCAGATCCTTCTCGCTGCCGTCGAGTTCGCGGACGTAGAGGTGGTTGTTTTCGTCACCCCCCTTGTCACGTGTGTAGAGAATTCGGTCGTCGTTCGGAAAATAGCTGATAGCGTAGGTCGTATCGGTCGTGGACTTGGTAAGCGCGTCGGGCTTTCCGCCGGTAACCGCCAGTGTGTATGCGTTGTAGATGCCAGATTCATTGCTGTGAAACAGGATGCGCTGCTCGTCCGCGCTGAAGGACGCACCTCCCAACGCGGTGGTCGCCATGAATTGCTCGATCGTATATTGCCGAGGTTTTTTGACAGGGGTGGTGGTGGCCGGTGTGGCAATAGCCAGACTGGAAATGATCAGCCAACCGTACGTGATAGCCGGCAGAGTGAATCGCGCTTTGCTCATGAAGTCTCCAATAGATAGTCTTGGCGAATCTAATCGCGCCGACGACGCGACTTAAGAATGCGCATTATCGTCCGCATAGACGGCCGGTGCAAAGCGCAATTCTGTCGTCCGGGAAAAATTCAACATGCGGGCGCCTTGACCTACACGATGTACCGGTCAGGGCCGCTAATCGCCGCCAATAAATCACTCTCCATTGGCATAAAATATCGTTGCGTGACTCTCTGCGCCAATCATTTCAAGGGAATCCAAATATGAAACACTTTCTCCCCGCTGTTGCTGCCCTGTTCATACTCGGTTCGGCTAACACTGCAATCGCTCAAGAGTACAACACCGTCCCCGCCGGCGACGCACAATACAAGCAATGCATCGTCTTCGCCGGTAAATTGGGCTGGGAAGGTGGCAATGAAAAGAGTCCGATTAAAGGTCAGACCAAGGTGCAGGCGTTTTGCACATGCATGTGGAATGAAACTCCAGACGACTTCAAAGGCAATCTAGCGACGTTTGCGGATAGCCCAAAAGGCAAAACCATCAACAAGACTTGCGAAAAGTACGCCGACTGGGGTTAATAACAATGCCTGGTGGGCAGATACATGAGTGCTTTTACTCGTAATCTGCTTACCGTATGCCGAAGGGCCGGATGCAAGCCAATGCGCTGCCATTCGGCCCTTTCGCTTTGGCAGGCGTCGTTGTAATTCGAGTGCTGTTGCGCCTCATTCGACGAGTTAGCGGTGAGAACCATCCGCAAAAGCTGCGCTTCACGTGCCCTTTCGCGCAGTTGGTCGCAATCCGTTTGAGAGCCCGTGAGTATCCCCGTAAAGTTCGGTCATCAACAACGCAACACCACCACCGACCCCAAGGAGAACCACATGAAAACAGCATTCCACAGCAGCAACAAGGACAACATCGCCATCAGCGCCATTCTCGCCGTCAGCCTGTTTGCGCTGGCCAGCGGACTGTTCAACAGCAATGCCGCAGTCGCCAATCAGGCTGCTGCCGTGCAGATACTAGACACTATCGTGGTTACCGCATCGCGCGCACCCGATGCCGTTCTCGATACCATGGTCGTCACCGCCTCACGCAAGCAGCATCGCGCTTAATGCACAAATACAAATCCTGAAACGTCGGGGCCAACGGTGAAGTGAGCGTAACGAGCAGCAGGCATATGAACAGACCATGCAAAAATAACAGCAAAACGGCGGACTTCGGTCCGCCGTTTTGCTTTGTGGCTACTAGCGCCCACTTGCCGCTGCAGACTTGCAGCTAAACGAACTTCTGCAACTACCTGGCGCGGTGACTACGCTTCCCAGCGCTTGAGGTTCAGAAATTCACGCCGCGTCTTGGGACCATAAGTTTCAAAATGCGGGTCAGGCCGCTCGCGATACTCTTCTCGTGCCAACGCGACCTTGTCGCCGCCGAGGTGTTTTTGCAATACTTCCACCGGCACCGGATAAAGCTTGAGTGCATTGAGGCCGAAAACATCGGCGCGTAGGGCTTTGGTCATTTCGGGGTAACCGAACTTGTCGCGAAACGCGGGCGAAATCTGAAAGGTGCGGAATGCCTGTATCTGATCTTGCGGCGAGCCATACCAGATGGAATCTGTGCCCCAGAGCACGTTCTTCTGTCCGCAGTACTTGAATAGCTTCCCCAACGCGTGTGCAGCCGAATCGGGATCGCGCATCAACAGTCGCCAAGTTGAGCCAAGCTCCGCATATACGTTGGCACCAGGTGCGATGCCGTTGGCAACTAGGCTGGTGACCAGTGCATCGATACCGTCGCTGCGTTTCTCGTCATACGGCCCCTCGGCGGTGCCAGTCGCATAGCCCGAATGATAAATAAGAAAATTCACCTGCGGATAGCGTTTGGCCACTCGCCCCACGTCGACACAGGTGGAATGCTCATACGAGCGCTGCCCGAAGGCGAGGCCTTTGTGGATGGCGATATTGCGGATGCCGAGCTTGACGGCCTTGTCGATGAACTTGATGCCAATCTCATCGTCGAGAAAAAAGCCTTTGCCGTCTGCGCCCCACTGGGTATAGGTCTTCCACGCCGCGATTTTGTGTTTCGCCGCCATCTCGTCCATCGCCTCAAGGTCGCCCGGCGAATTCGGATTGACGCGGCCGTGAATATAGAGCCGGTGCGAGCCCTCGAGCTTCTCGACGATTCTTGCCGTCGCTGCCGCTTCCTCGATGGTGAGTGGCTCGTCCAGCTTGGTCGATGGCACAAATGAAAGCACCATCAGGTCGGTGTCCGAATCCATAAACACATCCTTGATGAATTCATCCTGACCGATGCACTTCAGATATTCGATATCGCCGATACCCATGCTTGGGCCGCAACTCTGTGTCTTGGGCATACGCAAGGGACGCGCAACCGGTGGCAGGCGTTTGGTCCATGCGCCGGTCGGATTCACAAAGTGCCCTTGCACGTCAAAGATGAACTCATTGCCGTCAACGGATGAACGTGCAGCGACGAGATCGAGTGCTGCGGTCTTGTGGATATCGAAGTAGCCGCCGGTCTTACCGTGCTGCGCATAAGCGGCGTTCATGCCAAGCAAGGAGCCAGCAACACCGCATGCCGAAACCAGAAATCCGCGGCGACCCATCCCCAACCGCTTGGCATTCGTGTTGGCGGTCTCGTGAGCGAGAAAATTCGCGTGGTGATGGACGCTTTCAAGCGGGATGGGCTCGTATTCACCGTTGGATGCTGCATCGAGTTTGACCGGCAAACGCAGGCCTTCTGGATCGTGGTGATATCTCATCGGCGTCTCCTCGGATAGAAAAACGAGTCTATTCGAATTCAATCGAACGCGCCCGATGGGTATCGCTGTACGTTGAGATGGCACGCAAAAACTGCGTTTCACGCCCGCTTTTTGACAATCGGTCGCAATCCGATTGAGTGCGATGTTGTAACTCCGTAAAGTTCGGTCATCAACAAACGAACACCCACCACCGACCCCAAGGAGAAACACATGAAAACAGCATTCAGCAGCAGCAACAAAGACAACGTAGCCATCAGCACCATTCTCACTGTCAGCCTGCTCGCGCTGGCGAGCGGACTCTTCAACAGCAATACCGCAGCCGCCAGCCGCGCGGTTGCCGTACAAAAACTCGACACCATCTTAGTCACCGCATCACGGGCACCAGATGCCGTGCTCGACACCATGGTCGTCACCGTATCACGCAAGAAGATTCGCGCTTAACGCACAGATACAAATCCTGAAACAGCGGGGTAAACGGTGAAGTGAGTGTAGCGGGCAGCAGGTGCATGGCAACGTCATGCGGGAGTAAAAAAGCGGCGGACTTCGGTCCGCCGTTTTTCATCTGCTCCATCGACTGTGAAAATTACTCGCCTGGCAGGTTTCGCTGGCGAAAATCCTGGCGAGTCGCAATATGAACAGACGCGTAACGCAAAAGTTTTACCCGGCCGCGCGCTACACCAGAACTTCTCGCGGGGCGCCCACGATGTACAGCGCGTCCTCCAGCGACGACCGCAAGTTATCATCACCCAGGCGTTTAACGAATCCACTGCGCTTTAGCAGCATCAAAGGCTGTTCATTTGCGCCTGCAATCATCATCAGTCCACCGCGCCTGGTCATCAGCTTATGCAGACTCTCCAGTGCTTCAAGGCCGGTGTTATCCATATTGATGGTTTGATGCATTTCCACGATCAGCACATCCGGCAATACTCCGGCGGGATCGAGCAAAGATTCAAGTTTGGTCACAGAGCCAAAAAACAGCGAGCCGAAAATACGCACTGCACCAACCTTTCGCCCGTCAGGGAGTTGCGATTGTGTGTGCGGCAGGTCGATAACATTGACGCTCGTGAGCGACGACACCCGATAAATGAAGAACAGGCTGGCCAGAATCAGGCCGACCTCGACTGCGACGACCAGATCGAATACCACGGTGAGTAAAAACGTAGACAGCAACGTGATGCGGTAAAACATTGAAAAATGTTTGAGCCTTGCAAACTCACCCCAGTCGGCCATGCTGTAAGCAACCCACAACAGGATTGCCGCCAGCGCGGCCAGTGGAATATAGCCAGCGAGAGGCGCGGCGACCACAATGACCAGCAGCAAGGTGATCGCATGGACGATCCCGGCGACCGGTGAACGCGCGCCAGAACGTATATTGGTGACGGTGCGGGCGATGGTGCCGGTAGCGACGATGCCGCCGAAAAACGGCGTGAAAAAATTAGCCACGCCTTGCGCCATCAATTCCTGATTCGGGTCGTGACGGTCGTTGATGAGGCCGTCCGCCACGCGCGCGCACAGCAAAGACTCGATGGCGCAAAGCAGCGCGATGGCAATCGTGGGGGCAACCAGATTGCGCGCCGTATCCCAATCGAAGGCCGGAAAATGCGGCAGCGGCAGGCCACGCGGCAGTTCGCCGAACTTGCTGCCGATGGTTTCCACCTGCAAATTGAATAGCCACACGGCAAGCGACCAGCCGATGAGCACCACGATTGTCGACGGCAGCTTGGACATGACGCGCGCCCACGGCTTTGGCTGCGGTCGATAAGACACCGGCCACAATACGATGAGCAGCAACGACGACGCACCGATCGCAAACGCCATCCAATTGATTGTGTGAATACTCGCGGAAATGACCGCGATAAGAGAGAAAAAGTTTGATGGCGGTTTGGGAATATCCAGGCCCAGAAAATCCTTCACCTGTGAGACCCCGATAATGATCGCGATTCCTGCCGTGAAGCCAATCACGATCGAAATCGGGATGAAGCGCACCAGATTACCCATCCTGAATGCCCCCATTGCAAATAGCAACACGCCGGCCATCATGGTGGCAATGAGGAGATTGGCGACGCCGTATTTTTCGACAATGCCGTACAACAGCGCCACGAATGCGCCTGCTGGCCCACCGATCTGTACCCGTGACCCACCGAGGGCTGAGATTACAAATCCCGCAACAATTGCCGTGATGATGCCCTGCTCAGGTCGTACGCCAGAGGCGATACCGAATGCCATCGCCAGCGGCAGCGCGACGATACCAACCGTCAGCCCGGAGGCAAGGTCCTTGGCGAGGTCGTCTTTGTTGTAAGTCTTCAGGTGCGTCAGGATGCGCGGTCTGAAGCGAAACGCTTTTAGCGTTTTAAGCAGGGTGGCGAGGGCCGGATTCAAGAGAGGGAGCTTAGATGAGAAGTGCAATCGTCGCGCAAAACGACGCGGCATGATTGAAATTCATTATGCGCCCGATCACATCGTAGGGTCGTATTTTTACAACCGCGCTACACGGGTCGCGAATAAACCCACGCGAGCAGTGCATCTTGAGCGGCCTGCGTCTGCGCGGCGTTGGCATGATTAGCCATCATGATGACGATCCAGCGTTTGCCGTTCTGGTCGAGCATATAGCCGGCAATGGCACGCGCATCGTTGAGTGTGCCGGTCTTCACATGGGCCTGCCCGGCGATGCTCTCGCCCCTGTTGCGCCGACGCAGGGTGCCGTCCAGTCCGAGCAAAGGCATTGACGAGATGAATTCCGGCATTACATTTGAGCGAAACGCTGCATCGAGCATCTGCGAGAGCGACGCGGCGCTAATACGCTCATTGCGGGACAGTCCCGAGCCATTTTCAAGCACCAACTCTGGTGCGGCGATGTTCTTTTTGGCCAGCCACTCCTTGATGAGCTGCACTGAGCGACTCGCATTACCCGGTTCCTTGATGCTGCCGACCCAGGCCTCCGCCGACAGCGTAAGAAATAGCTGCCGCGCCATGACGTTGTTGGAGAACTTGTTGATATCCCGCACCACGTCCGCAAGCGGCGGCGATTCAGTCGAGGCGATCAGTCTGGCCTTGGCCGGAGTGGGCGCAAGCTTTACCGCCCCCTCCCATTTTCCGCCGCTGGCCTGCCAAAGGCTGGCAAATACGCCGCCAACATAACGGGGGTGATCGAGCAGTGAGATATTCCACACGCGTTCGCCGCAGCTACGTGAGAAAGTCCCGGTAAAAGATACCTTCAGGCGCGCTGGTTTTATCTCTTGCACGTCGAGGAGAATTTTTTCACGCAACTCGCCGCAAGGGCCGTCGACCAGTTTCACGCGATTGCTGATTTCAAGCTGTGCGGGTTTCACGTCAGGTGAAATGGAAACGGTCTTGTTGTCCAGCGCCGGCTAAAAAAAGAAACGCACGGTTTTGAAATTGAGCAGCAGCGCGTCCGGTCCGACATTGTAGGCGCGCAACGCTTCGCCATCGAACGCGGCGTCATTGTAGGCGACGTTGTCGAAAAACGAGCGGTCAAGAATCAGGTCGCCCTGAATGTCATCGAGCCCGCGGTCGCGCAACTGTTTGATCATTGTGGCGAGGCGT
>JANMZU010000850.1:0-2867 GCA_031383585.1 Betaproteobacteria bacterium | reverse complement strand
CAATCGGGCCGTTACGCTGCTTGCCAATAATGATCTCAGCCGTGCCCTTCTCCGCGCTCTCGGGGTTGTAGACCTCGTCGCGGTATATGAAGAGAATCACGTCGGCATCCTGCTCGATAGCGCCGGATTCGCGCAGGTCGGACATGACGGGACGTTTGTTCGGGCGCTGCTCCAGCGAGCGGTTGAGCTGCGAGAGCGCAACAATGGGTACTTTCAATTCCTTGGCCAACGCCTTGAGTGATCGCGAAATCTCCGAAATTTCGGTAGCGCGGTTTTCGCCGGACGTAGACGCAGACATCAACTGAAGGTAATCGACCACAATCAGGCCGAGACCCATGTATTGGCGCCACATGCGGCGGGCGCGGGCGCGCAGCTCCAGAGCCGTGAGCGCGGGAGTCTCGTCGATATGGATTGGCGCATCATTGAGTTTGGCAAAGCCGACATTGAGTCGATCCCAGTCACGGGCTTCCAGTCGGCCGGTGCGCAGGCGCTGCTGGTCGACTTTTGAAATGGAGCTCAAGAAACGTCCGGCAATCTGCGTACCGCCCATCTCCATCGAGTAGATCAGTACTGGCAGACCGAGGCTGAGGGCAACGTGTTCGGCAATATTCAGCGCCATGGCGGTCTTGCCCATACTGGGACGACCGGCGAGGATGATGAGGTCGCCATCCTGCATGCCTGAGGTCATCTCGTCGAGGTCGACGAAGCCGGTGGCTTTACCGGTAACCGAGGATGGGTTTTTTGACAGCTCGTCCAAACGCGTCATCACGTCAGCGAGCAGGCCGGACATCGACATGAACCCTTGGCCGTGTTTGCGGCCCATTTCGGCGATATCAAAAATCTTTTTCTCGGCTTCGTCGAGCAATTGACGGGCTTCGCGACCGTTGGGCACGTAAGCGGCGTCCGCGATTTCCTCGCCTACGCGTGCTAGCCGACGGGTGATCGCGCGCTCGCGAACGATCTCGGCGTAAAGGCGGATATTGGCAGCACTTGGCGTACCTTCTGAAACGCTTTGCAGATAGCTGATGCCCCCGACTCCCTGCAACTCACCACCCAGTTGCAGCGATTCGGCTACCGTGAGCACGTCGGCCGGTTTGTTGTTTTCGATCAGCTTGGAGATGTGCCGATAGATGCGCCGGTGGTCGTCGCGGTAAAAGTCTTCGTCGCTGACGATATCGCCGATACGGTCCCAGGCTTCGTTGTTCAACAGCAAACCGCCAAGCACTGATTGCTCTGCCTCGATCGAATGTGGTGGCAGCTTCAGCGCCGCGATTTGCGGATCGCCGGAGTCCTGCGAGTAGATCGAAACAACAGAGGGATTGGCAGCCATTCAGAGTTGGTCTTTGTATTTTTGAAGGTAAAAGTTGATCGAGGATTTTGCCAGTGCGGTTATGCGACCGCAACGGATAAAGCGGTGTGTATAAGGTGTGACTGAGCGGTATAACTCAGTATAAGCTGTGGATAAAAAAGCCGCTGCCCCCTTCATAGGAGGCAACGGCTTTTTTTGCTTCCGGCCAGCTATCTTGCGATAGCCAAGCCGCAGGTCAAAGTCAGCTTAGCTGTGATCGCCCAGCACGGAAACAGTGATGTGCGCCTTGACGTCGGTGTGCAGATTCAAGGTAATCGGGAAATCGCCAATGGCCTTTAGCGGACCATTCGGCATGATGACTTCGCCTTTTTTCATGTCAAAGCCCTGCTTGGTCAGCGCTTCAGCGATGTCGCTGTTCGTCACCGAGCCAAACAAACGGCCGTCAACACCGGCTTTTTGCGTCACTTGAACCATATAGCCTTCGAGCTTCTCGGCACGCGCTTGCGCGGTGGCGTGAATTTCGTGGGCTTTCTTTTCGAGTTCGGCACGCTTGACTTCGAATTCTTTCTTGGCGGCTTCAGTTGCGCGCTTGGCCTTGCCTTGCGGGATCAGAAAATTACGGGCATAGCCGTCTTTGACTTTGACCACGTCGCCGAGGGCACCCAGGTTGACTACTTTTTCCATCAAAATGATTTGCATGATTTTCTCCTGGCCTCTTGCTTAGTGGAGGTCGGTGTAATGGATCAAGGCGAGGAAACGCGCACGCTTGATCGCTACATCCAATTGACGCTGATAACGGGCTTTGGTACCGGTGATACGCGCCGGGATGATCTTGCCGTTTTCGTTAACAAACTCTTTCAACACGCCGATGTCTTTGTAATCGATCTCGACGACTTTTTCTGCGGTGAAGCGGCAGAATTTCTTGCGGCGGAAAAGGCCGCGATTGGGGTTACGTGTGTCTTTCTTGTTCTTGTCGAACTTCTTACCGCGGGGGCCGGGACGGGGCATGATTTACCTCTAGCTAATTTTGAATTGGGTTATGTGCAATATCGGCATCGGACTGAAACGGTTCTTACGACTCAGGAAGCCTTTGACGGAAATGTTGTCGCCTGCTTTTACGCTGTTCATCTCTTCGGCCAACTCACCGAACGCTACGGCGTTCATTTCGACTTCTACAACCACGTCGGCATTGCCTTCGCGTTGGGTTGATTGGTGATTCAGTGTCAGATTTAGCGTTGCGACGCCGCCCGGTGTTGCCCTGAGCGTGTCGCGCGATGCGTCTTTTCCTTCAAGAACGGTCTGATTCCTGGCCAACTCGTCGTTTCAGTTTTTGCTTGAAGTCTGCGAAGACTTAAGCAGATTCCTTTGCCACTTCTTTCACGGCTTCCCGGGTATCGCCCCGCGGAGCTTCTTTAACGCCGTCACGCACGTCGACTGACCTGGATTTTTCTTCCTTCATCATTGGCGACGGGCCGGTTTCAGCCGCACGTTTCTGTACGGTGAGGTGGCGCAGGACGGCATCGTTGAACTTGAACGCGTGCTCGAGTTCGTCAAGGGT
>JANMZU010000795.1:0-1945 GCA_031383585.1 Betaproteobacteria bacterium | reverse complement strand
GGCCATCCACAGCGTAGCTCTCAATAAAGCGATGAAGCGTGATTTCGCCCACTACCTTGCTGGGTTCATTTGGGACATCAACGCGTATTTTGTCCGTCTGCACTTGGCCAAAGAACAGTCCGGGCCGCCCGATAAATTTGTTCGCTGCGTGCTCAAACGCAGCAGATTCGTCGAGGCTCGCCTCTTTTTTTCCATTGATAAGCATAAGCGCCACTTTCGGCTCCAGGCTAAGTGATCGATATAGATGGCGATCAATTTCTATTTCCAGAATTGCGTACACACTGTACGGAGATGGTCTAAACGCGTTCTCATACGTGACCTCGCTAAACTCAGCGTCGACAAAATAGATCCGCCGTCCGGTACCGATAAATATGTGATTCGCCATTGCGACCTTCTCATCCATGGTGACGAATGGCTTTGGTGGTGGCAAGGGCATTCCTGATGCAGGACGCACATCATTCTGAGCGAGTGCAGAAGATGGATTGAGATACACCGTGTGACCAGCTACGACAGTAGCGATGACGATTGCGGATGTGCAAAATTTCTTCATATCAAGTCTCCCAAACTATTGGTGCAAGCCGCTCTCAGGCCTTCGATACCTGCAAAGACCCTATCCATGCGCCTCTCCGGCCCATGCCTTGTCGCAGTTTTCATCTCTTCACCTCTCATTCGTTTGTAAAATGTTTTCTGAATATTCATTAAAAACAGTCAGTTGCACGTAGCGTGTCAGGTTGCGCTACTCCTTCCCGCTCAATGCATTCTTTCGATTCTTTCCGTCCGCCCTCTGCAACTTCCGCTCCTCCCGCAACCGCGCCTTCCCGGCCAGCACCACAAGTTCCTGCGGATAAATGAAGTATGTCCGGCCCTGCTTGACGAACTTGCGCCATTCCCGATCCGGCGTAAGCTTGGTAGTCATGCGGCAATCATAGCTACCGGCCCGGTCAAGCGCGAATATCTCAATGTCCTGTGCGATGCCGAGCCGCCGCGCGAAGTGTTTGAAGATGCGCCGCCAAGTCCCATTGGCCGCACCGGTGCGGCGCTTGCCTTCGCTTTTCCCCAGTTCAAACGCCTGCTTCATGCTGCGCCTGAGCAAGCGGCTGTAGTCGGCGAAGTCGGGAAGCAAATCCGCCGCTTGCCGCAAGCGCGCGCTCTGCTCGCTGATCTGCATCGCGCCGCTGCTGGCGGTGATGACCAGCGCGAGGATGCTCTCTTCCTCGGCGTCGGTCATGGATGCGGCGTGCAGAATGGTGCTTGCTGTAGTTGGCACGGAAGCCGCCCTTGCCGTGGCCGGGACGAGAGCCACCGCACCTGCGCTGCGCGAGACGCTGGCTCGGCTGGCGACGCGGGTTTCTGGCGTGACCGGCCTGGCGCTTGATGCGGCAGTTGGAAGAGGCGTGTACGCAGGGAAAGACGTAGGAGCCGGCATCGGTAGGGGTGCGCGTACAGCGGCATACGCAGTGGTGATTGCGCGCGCTTGATTCACGATTGCCTCGAAAGATCGTTGGTACAAGCTGCTCTCCACCCATCATTCGTTGTAGAGCCGCTCTGGCAGCGCCTCTTGGCGCGGTGGCATTTGGCGTTTTTGACTTTCGTGGCGCATCGCCAACTTCTCCCGCGCAAACCGCATCCGCTTCGCGGCGACTTCGCGGCTTCGCCGCAGAACCAGAGGCCCAAAACAGATTCCCCAACGGATTCGAACATCACTCAACCCTTGTGTATCCATTGCTATTTGAAAAAGAGCAAAACTGGAATTTTTGCAAAGCACAAGTCCTACCCATAGTCATTGCAATGACTTTTCCCGGGTCTTTAGAATCAAGAGGTTGCGGAAGCATTTTTTCTTCCGCGTCGCGGCATTTTTGAACCTAAAAACCTCATTTAGCGCTCTGCAAACTGACGGAGAATGAGGCAGGCTGCGGGATTCGAGAATATATTGGAGGGTACCCAA
>JANMZU010000764.1:0-3513 GCA_031383585.1 Betaproteobacteria bacterium | reverse complement strand
TTGGCTTTGAAGCGGTCGATGAAAGAATGCAAATGTGCGATCTGCTTTTGCTGCTTCGCGTAAGCCGATGTTTGCAACGCAAATTGCGCGGCGCGTGCCCGCTCGAACGCCGAATAGTTACCGGTGTATTCGTTGAGTTTTTTGTTATCGAGATGAACGACGGTCTTTACGACGTTATCGAGAAAATCCCGGTCATGGGTAATCAGCATCAGGGTGCCGGGATAACTCTCCAGCCAGTCCTCCAGCCACATGACGGCATCGAGATCGAGGTGATTTGTCGGCTCATCGAGAAGCAACAAATCCGAGCGGCACATCAGTGCTTGCGCCAGGTTCAGGCGCATCCGCCAACCGCCAGAAAATGTGGCGACCGCTTGCTCCTGCTTCTCGGCACTGAAACCCAGCCCGGAAAGCATGGCCGCCGCGCGCGACCGCGCAGCGTAACCGCCGATGTGGTCGTAGTGCACGTGCAGTTCGGCGATGATTTCGCCCGCCACATGATTGGTCTCTGCATCCAGCAACTCTTGCTCGACGGTGCGCAGCTCAACGTCGCCGTCCATCGCGTAGTCGAGTGCGGTGCGATGTGACTGCGGCGTCTCTTGTGCGACGTGCGCGATCACCCATTTTTCAGGGATATAAACGTCGCCCGCGTCCTGGTGTGAGAGGCCGCGCAGCAGCGCAAACAGGCTGGACTTACCGCAACCATTCGGCCCGACCAGGCCGACCTTGTGCGTCGGGAAGATAGTCAGGTTGGCGTTTTCGAGCAGGCGCTTGGCGCCACGGGCGAGGGTGAGACTGGTGATGCGAATCATGGAATCAGGTTTTCATTTCTAGCGAAGGGGCTGTGTTTCGGGCGGGGGCATTGTGATTTCGAGCAGGGCGAAAAATCTGTTTTTTCGAATTAGAGCGCAAAGCAGATTTCTCGCTGCGCTCGAAATGACCGACTGAAAAGGGGTTATAACTCGTACGCGTAATCGATCGACAAGGGCGCGTGATCGCTGAACCGCTCATCCTTGTAGATGCGCGCATATTCGGCGTTGGCGGCGATGCCGGGTGTACTGATGTGGTAATCGATGCGCCAGCCTACGTTTTTGTTCCAGGCGTCCCCGCGGTTGGACCACCAGGTGTATTGATCGGGTAGCGGGATCAGGCGGCGAAAAACGTCGACGAAACCGACTTCGTCAAACAACTTCGTGAGCCATTCACGTTCCTCCGGAAGGAAACCGGAATTTTTCTTGTTACCGCGCCAGTTTTTGAGATCGATTTCCTTGTGCGCGATATTCCAGTCGCCGACGATGAGGACTTCTCGTCCGCTATCCTTGAGCCTTTGCAAATAGAACATGAAGGCCGCCAGGAAGCGGAATTTCTTGGCCTGCGCCGCTTCGGATGCCGATCCCGAGGGCAGATAGAGCGAAATGATGGAGAGATTGCCAAAGTCTGCCTGCAGGTAACGGCCCTCGGCATCGATCCAGTCGATACCGGTGCCGACGATCACCTTGCTGGGTTCGCGCTTACAGTACATCGCCACACCGGCGTAGCCTTTTTTCTCAGCCGGATGGTAGAACGCGTGCCACTTTTTCCAGGGGCGCGCTTCTTCAGGGATGTCGCTTTCGAGCGCCTTGATTTCCTGCAGGCAAATGACATCCGCCTTCTGGCGTTTCAGCCAGGTGAACATACCTTTGCTCGTGGCTGAGCGGATGCCGTTGCAATTGACGGTAATTATTCGCATGGGAGTTGAATTTAAGGCGGGAAACCGCGATTATGCGGGATTACCGCTTGCTCTCTCAAATTCATGACCCCTGCAGCTGATTTTCGACACCGATTCGTTGAGTTTGCGATCAAACAAAACGCGCTATGCTTTGGCGAATTCAAGACCAAAGCCGGCCGTCTTTCGCCGTATTTTTTCAATTCTGGTCTGTTTAGTGATGGTGCTGCGCTCGCTGCTCTGACGCGATTTTACGCTGAGGCGGCCGTTGCGTCCGGCATTGAGTTCGACATGCTGTTCGGGCCGGCATACAAGGGCATCACGCTCAGTGCCGGGATGGCCATTGCACTTGCGGGAATGGGGCGTAATGTACCTTTCGCCTACAACCGCAAAGAGGCCAAGGATCATGGCGAAGGTGGGCTGATTGTCGGCACCCAGCTAACAGGCAGGGTATTGATCATTGACGATGTCATTTCGGACGGCGCATCCAAACGCGAGTCGGTGGAGACAATTCGAGCGGCGGGTGCCACACCGGCCGGGGTGCTTATTGCGCTCGACCGTCAGGAGGTCGGAGCAACTGCAGGCAGCAAATCGTCGGCCGCACAGGAATTCAACCAAACAGCGGGTGTTCCCGTTATAGCGGTTGCGACGCTGGCGGACATCATCAAATATCTCGGCCAATATCCTGAAGAACGCGATAAACTGCAAAAAATCGAACAATATCGAGCGCAATATGGCGCCACTCTATGACCATCAAAAAACGTAGTCACTTTTCCCGGATTATTTTTCTGGGCACACTGCCCGCCATTCTGCTAGTGGCTGCTCCTGCCTACGCGCTCTTCAAGTGCACCGACGAAAAGGGTGTCACGCACTATGGTGACACCATGCCACCACAATGCGACAAGAAGCCGATCGTCGAGATGAGCCAGCAGGGCAGTGTAGTCAGGAAGATCGCCGCGCCGTTAACCCCTGTAGAAATCAAGGAGATTGAAGACAACAGGACTCGCAACAAAGCGAAAAACGACGCGATGGCAGCACAGAAGCTGCGGGACAATGCGTTGCTGGCGACATACGGTGCCGAACGTGAATTCGACGTAGCGCGCGACAAGGACATAGCGGGGCTAGACGTACGCCGGGCGACTTTGGCTGCCCGCACCGGGGACGTCGACAAGACTCTGGCCAAGTTGAACAACGATCTTGAGTTTTATCAGGCCGGCAAGAGCAAGACCTCCAAAGCCAAGGAAGCACCTCCTCAACTGGTGCAGGATCAGAAGCGAGCCGCCAACGATGCCCTCGGCATTCGCGCTGAGATCGAGAAGATTGACAAGGCAAAGGAGGATATTCGCCTGCGCTACGATAGCGAGAAAGCGCGCTGGAAACGTCTCAAGGGCGGCATGCCGGCAGGTACGCTGCTTGATGATGAGGGAAAAGTTGCGGCGGCGCCGGAGTTGCGTAGCCAGATCGTTGGCCAGTCGCAAGTCATTCCGGGGCGTCCGCGCGGTGTTGCCACTTGCGAAGGCAAGGTTTACGAATGCACGCTGAACTTGATCTATCTATGCCGCGGGCCAAATGTCGGCGGCCCTGGTGTTAACCAGTTGGGCGTCAAGTGTCTGGAAGACAAGCGCTGACGAACAATTATTGAGCCGCACTCACACGCGCCGACATGGCGCGTTTTTCATTGCCCGGTCAAGGACCTTCATGTATCTGCCCAAGCATTTCAACGAAACCGATCAGGCACGGATTGAGACCCTGATCCGCGATTTCGGCTTTGCCACGCTCATTACCACAACGCCCGATGGAGCGCTGGTGAC
>JANMZU010000749.1:0-7303 GCA_031383585.1 Betaproteobacteria bacterium | reverse complement strand
GGGGGCATTCTGGCCGACCGACTCGGCTACGCAGGTACGCTGTACATTTCCGCTGCAGTCATTGCGTTCAACTGCGTGCTGGTCGCCCGCGTGGTTTCGCAGGTTTCACCCGCGCAAGGTTCAGAGGGCAAAGGCGAGGAGGACGGCAGCGCTGCCGGCTACGCCAAGGTACTCAAGCGCTGGAATTTTGTTACATTTATTCCACTCGCGGCCTTGCCCCCGCGGATTGTGCTCACAGGGTTCATGCTGTTCATGACGCCCGTGGTGTTGCATAACCTTAAATACTCAGACGCGGCGGTCGGGCGCTTCCTGATGTGCTATTTCATTTGCAATCTGCTGTTTACGCCGTTAGTAGCACGCGCGCTGGATCGTTTCGCCTGTCACCGCAGTTTCCTGATGGCAGGCACGTTGCTGCTGGGTGGAGCCGTGCTCCTGTTTTCCTATTCGACCTTGCTTGCCAGTCTGGTCGTCTCCATGATCCTTGCCGGTCTTGGCATGGCCTTGGCCACCACCTCCCTCATTTCCATCATCCCCGTGCAGTTCGCACGCGAGTGCGCAGAAGAAGGGCTGGGGACGGTTACATCATTGTTGCGCGTCGTTGAACGAATCGGCAGCATTATAGGCCCGCTTCTGGTCGCGTTCCTGATAAAAACCGCTGGCTACAGTAAAGGCGCCATGATTCTGGGCGGCACGTTGACGGCATTGGCAGTTGGCCTTGGCATCTATTTTTATTCGACACTCCCTTCAAAAGACGAAAAATTAGCGAAATTAGCGAAATGAGCGATCTCAATCTCCGCCTGCTGCGCCTCAGCCCCGAGGAAAAAAAGGCACTGAGGGTAATTTTTCTCGCCAAGCAGGCCCCGTTAACAGTTGAAGGGCCCCGGCCGGAAATACATGAACGGTTTGGTGTCGAGCCACGTTACAACCATGAGATCTTTTCTGTTTTGCGAGACATGGGGATCGATTGCGTGCCATGCAGGTCGCTGGACGCTTTTCCTGGCTTGGCGCGGGACGCCCATTTTGTCTTCACGTTATTCAACCGTGCAGAATTTCGCAACGGTGAAATTTTCGTTTCGCTGGAGTGTGAGAGGCTTGGCATTCCTTATCTAGGCGCCCCGCCAAACGTGCGCGCGATTGCTGAGGACAAGAGTTTTGCCAAACACTTGGCCTGCTCGATCGGACTGAAGACGGCGCCGTGGAAGACCTATGGCGCACATTCGAAACTTGCGCCGCCGACATTTGCTGGTCCGTATTTTGTCAAGCCACGTTTTGGCGCGGCCTCTGACAGCATTGAACTTGATTCGATACAGGATGAGTGGAGCGGGCTGAAAATCAAGATCGAGAGCCTGCTCGCGCAAGGCAAGGATGCCATTGTAGAACAGTGCATCAGTGGTACCGATTTGACGGTGCCGGTACTCGGTGGAGAAGATCCAATCATTCTTGATGTGGTTGAAGAGGTCTCTGATTTGCCGTCCGGAATTTGCACCTACCGGCAAAAGCGTCTGCTCGATAAAGGGCGCTTTCGACGTATCCTTGATAATCCAGCCGTGACCAAAGAGGTCATAGCCGGCGTCGAGCGACTTTGTGCACAGGTAAGGCCGTTTGACTATTTGCGCGTGGATTTTCACTTGTGCACTAAAACCCAAACGCCTTTCTTTCTCGAATTTAATATTGGCTGCAATCTGGGCAGCCACGCAGGTATCATGTTCGCGGCCACGAATCGAGGCGTTGAACAGAAGCACCTGATCGAACATATTCTCGCCTACAGTCTGCGGAGACAGGGCAACAGTGTTTCACATGTCATCGAACACGCAAGGGCCATTGCATGAGTGCAGCCAAGCCACCTAATGAAATGAACCGCAGGCGCATACTGCAGGCTTGTGCAGCGATGCCGTTGCTGCTTTCCGGTGGCGGCGCCTTGGCCGCGCCAGCGAAAATTTCCGGCAAGAAATTCAAGGTTTTTCTTGTTATCCATCGGGAAGGCACCAAGGCTGACGAAGGCTTCATGGACTATCTCAAAAGCGCTGGCTTGAATGTCGAGTTCGTGATCCGGAACAACAACTCCGATTCCAAATTGCTGCCGGGCATTGTTGAGGAGATCCGCGAGCAAAAGCCCGACCTGGTCTATACCCAGAGTACGGAAGTCACACAGGGCATTGCGGGCACGGATGCGGAGTCAGACCCCAGTAAATTTATCCGGAACATTCCGGTCGTTTTTTCGATGGTGGGCGATCCGCTTGGGGCTAACCTCGTCAAGAACCTTGAGCAGCCAGGGCGCAATTTGACTGGTGCTATACACTTGATTGAGTTGCCCGTGCAACTGAAGGCCATGCAACTCTACATGCCCATCAAGCGCCTTGGTATGCTCTATACACCGCATGTAAAAGCGCAGGTCAGACGCTACGACCAACTAAAGAAACTCCTTGCGCCGGAGAAAATTGAGTTGGTCGCGGCCGATCCGCTCGGCCCCGATAAAAAACCACTGGAAGAACAGCTAATCCCGATGCTGGACCGGATGGTCGCGCTGAAACCGGATCTTGTTTACGTTCCGCCCGTGGATTTTTTTGGCAAGCATGAAGAACTGCTCATGAAGGAAGCGCTCAATCGAAAGCTGCCCACTTTTTGCGGGAGTGAGGGACTTATCGAGAAAGGCGGCTTGATGGGATTTGTTGCGCCACTGTTTAACGTCGGCGCGCTGGCAGGCTTCAAGGCTGAGCAGATTTTGCTTGGCAAAACTACCGCGCATAAAACGCCGATTCAGAGGCTTTCCAAGTTTTCCTTTATTGTGAATATGCCGACCGCGCGCGCGCTCGACCTGTATCCGCCGATGCAAGTGTTGCGTTTCGCTAAAATAGTCTAGACCAACTGAGTCCTTCGGGGCGATGGCGGTGCTTCGCCGCTTTCCTGCAGCGAGCTATTTCCAAATCGGGTCGCTCCTGGCGCATGATCGAAAGTCATTGCCGGAAAATGCGGTAGCATTCCCTTTCAGACAACGTCGGTTCAGTCGATCCATTCCATGACGTTTCGTTCTTGAATTGTTCGAGGGATTATCAATGAGATTAGTTTTGTCTTTGTTGCTTGTTTCGGGATTGGCAATAGCCGATGACGCGGCAATTCTTCGTTGTCGCGCTGTTACCGATCCAGTCGCGCGGCTGACCTGCTACGACGCACTCGTCGTCGCGCCCGCAGCGAGTATGTCGAGGTCAGACGCAGCCACAGGTAAAGTAGTCAATCCCACTACGTCGGGGTCGAGTGTTTCACCCGTGGTGCAAAGGTCGAACCAGTTCGGGCTGGAAGAAAAACTCGCGAATAAAAATGAGCTCGATGCTATCGAGAGTCAAATTGCGGGCAGCTTCGAGGGTTGGCGCGCGAAATCAAATATCACACTGGCCAACGGGCAGGTTTGGCAAATTGCCGACGATACCTCCCGGTCGCACTACATCGACAATCCCAAGGTCAGGGTTCGGCGAGGAGCACTGGGCGCGTTCTATCTTGAAATTCAAGGAACCAACCACTCACCTCGCGTAAAACGGGTGCAATAGGGTAAGTTCGAATGCCGTCCTCCTTACCCGCGTCAGGGCGCACTGTGCGAACGATGGTCACAGGCGCGGCGTAAAGCCGGGAGAAGATGTGGTGACAGCGTAAAATCCACAGGCTGTTGCATCACCGTCGCCCTCTTTTTCACTGAGCATTTTGCGTATGTCTACACCACCAGTTTCTGCCACGGCTCCGGCGGCAGACGCCGCCATTGCCACCGCCGCTGCACCAAGCAAGAGCGACTGGCGCGTCATCCGTTCGCTAGTCCCGTACCTTTGGGATTTCCGCTGGCGCGTTGCGTTGGCACTTGCCTTTCTGATTACTGCGAAGGTCGCCAATATCGGCGTGCCGCTGTTGTTGAAAGAAATCGTCGATTCACTCGACAAGTCGAAAGCGGTACTGGTTGTGCCGTTTATGCTGCTCGCCGCCTACGGATTGCTGCGACTATCCTCCACGCTATTCGGCGAGTTGCGCGATATCGTCTTCGTCAAAGTCACGCAGCGCGCGGTGCGCAAGGTCGCGCTTTCGGTATTCCGGCATTTGCACGCGTTGTCGCTGCGTTTTCATCTGGATCGGCAGACAGGTGGCGTCACACGCGACATCGAGCGCGGCTCGCGGGGCATTTCCACACTGATGTCGTTCATGCTGTTTTCGGTGATTCCCATCATCCTCGAAATCACTCTGGTGACGATATTGCTGGCGCGCAAATTTGATATCTGGTTTGTCGTCATTACGCTATCCGCAATCCTGTTTTACATCATTACCACCATTGCCATTACCGAATGGCGCACGGCACATCGGCGGCAGATGAACGAAATGGATTCGAAGGCCAATACCAAGGCTATCGATTCGCTGCTCAATTACGAGACTGTGAAGTATTTCGGCAACGAAGAATATGAGGCAGGTCGATACGACAAAAATCTCCAGAGCTACGAGGCGGCAGCAACCAAGAGCGAAACCTCGCTGGGGCTGTTAAACGTTGCGCAAAGTCTTGTCATCGCCACTGCCGTCACGTTGTTGATGTGGCGTGCTTCCGACGGCGTGGTCAAGGGGCAACTCACTCTCGGCGACCTGGTGATGGTGAATGCCTTGTTGATCCAGCTGTACATTCCCCTGAATTTCCTGGGGGTGATGTATCGCGAGATCAAGCAGGCGCTGACCGATATGGAAAAGATGTTCCGTCTGCTAGGTGAAAATCGCGAGATCGCCGACAAGGAGGGCGCGCAGGCGCTCGTTGTGCGGGGTGCCAACATCAAATTCGACAACGTCAATTTTGGCTACGATGCCAAGCGCCAGATACTGTTTGACGTGAGTTTCGAGATTCCTGCCGGACACACGGTCGCCGTGGTGGGGTCCAGTGGTGCAGGAAAGTCGACGCTGTCGCGATTGCTTTTTCGCTTTTACGATATCGGCAGTGGCAGCATCTCAATCGATGGTCAGGACATCCGCGACGTTACGCAAGCCAGCGTGCGCGACAGTCTGGGCATCGTGCCGCAAGACACCGTGCTCTTCAACGACACCATTCGCTACAACATCGGCTATGGTCGGCCCGGATCGACCGATGTCGAGATTGAAGACGCTGCGCGCCGCGCCCATGTGAGTGGCTTCATCGAACGGTTACCTGACAAGTGGCAGGCGATGGTCGGCGAGCGCGGACTGAAGCTTTCTGGAGGTGAAAAGCAACGTGTCGCCATCGCCCGCACCCTGCTGAAAAATCCGGCCATCATGATTTTCGATGAAGCGACTTCAGCATTGGATTCCGCGACCGAAAAATCAATTCAAGCCGAATTGCGTGACATCGCCAAAGACCGTACCACGTTGGTAATTGCCCACCGCCTGTCAACTGTCATTGATGCCAACCAGATTCTGGTGATGGATCAGGGCCGCATTATTGAACGCGGTAACTTCCGCGAGTTGATTGAGCGGAATGGCAAGTTTGCCGAGATGTGGCGCTTGCAACAGCAGGAGGAGGCGAAGTCGGCGTAAGGCCGTCAACGTGCGAATAGTCGAAACTCCCCAATCGGCGCGGGTTTTCAGGCATTTTCGTGCTACCAGCCTCTCCAGTGCTAAGGTTTCGTACTCTGTTCTTTGCTTGCCACTGACGAAACATTGCCTCGTAAGCGAGGTTTGTCGCCCGGCTTGATGCCGGCAAGGAGCAACGCCGACGCACGTAATGCCTCACTACAGTCGCTTTCGCTGAGGCGCTCACGCTCACACAACGCCGCGCGCGCAAAGGCACGCGTGCGCATGAGGTGCTCGTCGCGACGAGTGTATGTGGCAAGTACCGTATTGAAAAAATACGCGCGCTTTGGCGTGATGCCCTCGATGCAGCGTTCCTTCTGTAACTCTGGCTTGGCTTGAAGGCATCGCGCACCTGAGAGAAAGCGTTCCTGATTTGCCTTCCAGGTATCTTCGAGGTCCACCGTAAAGACACCGCCCTGCACCGTTGATTCGATCAATACGGCGGGCGATTCTGCGCGCGGCAGCTGTGCATTGTCTTCCAGCCAATCGTAGATATCACTGAAGGTGCCTTTGTATAGCGCGCAGCCAATTCGCGGCGCGTCTATGCACTCCTCACCGGCAAAAACTTCTCCCACATAAATCAGCCGCCCGCCGGACTTGCTCCTGGCATCCTCGGCGATCATGAACACATGATCGACCACGCATCGCCATGCGTTCACTGCATTGGGGTCGTTGAGGCAGTCGTCGCGAATGAATAAATAGTCGTCCTTCCAGCCGGACGCCGTTTTCTGCGCGGAAAGCGCCTCTGTGGCGGACCCGCGCTGCGTGACGTTCAGCAGGAATGTGCCGCTGCCGTGCTGGACGGTTAATACAAGCTTGGTGGTGTTGGCTGCCGCGCCCGGCAGCGTCTCGGCGACAACACGCACCGGCGACTCCAAAAACACCGTGGGCGCGGCTCCGGCGTTACACGTGAAAAGCCCACAGGCGATAAGTGCAGTATGAATTTTCATGGCTTCAAAAAGGCCTTTAGCGCGTCGATAACCTTTCCAGGCGCCTCCTGCATCGTTGCGTGGCCCGCGTCGGCTAGCACTACAGTGCGCGCATTTCCCATGCGTTCAGCAAGAGCAGCTGCGGTTTTGGCTGGCGTGAGCAGATCGCTCGCTCCCGCGATGGCCAATGCGGGTAAATTGATTTTAAGCAGTGCTGCATCATCCATCTGGAACGCCTGACATGCGGAGAGATCGTTCGCCAATACCCCGGGACGGCTTTGTGCAAGAAGTCGCTTATAAGCCATCAGCGATGAAGTTCCCGGCGCCGGGTTTTTGCCCCAACGTAGCTGAGGCGAATGACCCCAGATATTGAGCATGTCGAACGCATCTGCGGGCCGCAGGGTCGCCGCTTCCATCAGTGAATCCGAGACTGGCATTGGCATGCTTGCGCCGATCAGCACGAGCTGCGAAACACGCGAGGAAAAGCGCGCTGCCGCGTCAAGCGCGATCAGCGAGCCCATGCTATGGCCGACTATCGCAGCCTTGGCAATATTGCCGTTATCGAGCAGGTTGATGATCCAGTCGGCGCTGCTGGCAATCGACGTCTTCGCCTCGCCAAAACTCTTGCCGTGTCCTGGCAGATCAGGCGCCAATACATTCCATCCGTGATGCGCGAAGTAGCGCGCTTGCATGGTCCAGACGCTGTGGTCATTGGCGGAGCCGTGGATGAAAACCACGCTCGGCTTGGCTGAATCAAAAGTCTTGCCGCCGGTATAAACATAGGCGGGTTGCTGCTGGACGAGAAACTTCATAAG
>JANMZU010000716.1:0-4727 GCA_031383585.1 Betaproteobacteria bacterium | reverse complement strand
AGCAAAGCTGCTGGAGCAGCTATTTCGCGCTGCTCGCAAACTGCTGCGCGGCGATGCGGTGCCCAACGAGCGCTGGATCGAAAACAAGCGGACCGATGCACTCGCGCTATACGCGCAGAGCAACAGCAGGCATGACAAGCCACCGCTTTGGGAACATGTAAGAGACAGCTATTTCCAGCGTTTTGAGCCGGCCGAAATGGCCTGGCATGCGCGCGTACTGAACGACGACGTGTCACCCGATACTGCGATCGTGCGCGTCCGTTCGCTGGCCGAAATGGCCGGCAAAGATGCAGGCGCGGATCAGGACGGTTTTGCGGTATTGGTGATGACCAAGGACCAGCCCGGCCTGTTCGCGCGCATCACCGGCTACTTCGAGAAACTCGCATTCGATATTGCCGCAGCCAAGGTTTACACCACGAACCACCATTACGCGCTGGATGCGTTCCAGATTTTGCCGAAATCCGGCGCGACTTCCCGCTACAGAGACATGGCCGCCACCATCGAGCGCGGACTCGCCCGTGTACTCGACGAGCCGGCGACTGAAAACTCGCCACACTCAGGCCGGATATCCCGTCAGGTCAAACACTTTGCATTCGAGCCCACCGTTTCGCTTGGACCCGCACGCCATAAAGCCTACTACGAGCTCAACATTAGCTGCGCCGACCGCCCTGGCCTGCTGTCGTCGATGGCGCGGGTATTCCTTGCATTCGGTGTCAACTTGCAAGATGCGCGCATCACTACACTTGGGCAGCGCGCTGAGGACGTGTTCATCGTCGCAAACAAGAAACTCGGTGACCCTGCATTTGCGGCGAAATTCCAGAATGCGTTGGTCTCGGAGCTGCGCGCGTAATCTATCGAACAAACTCTAGCACTGGCGAGGCATTCAGACCGTTTTGCGCCTGCAAGCCGCACCAGCGCTAGATCTAGGAGTATTGGGCGGAGAAGTCCGAAACGCTCAGGAAATCGGCTTCAAATCCCCAAGCCTCAACCAGCCGACCAGCACGCGATAGAAATACCAGACGAACACCGCTGCCGGAAAGATCCAGGCGAGTAGCGCCCCAAGCCCAAGCGTGGCGAAGGTAATCACCCAGTAGACGACGCCGGCGACCGCCCACCACAGCAGGCCCCACCAGAATGTGCGTGACAACCACACGAAATGTGTCTCCAGCCAGGTGTCGCGCACGTCGTCCCGCTTGATCGCGCCGATGATCATTGCCACCAAGGCCAACGCCAGCATGGTGAATGGTGCGAGCCCATGCAGGCCGTAGAGAACGTGCGTCAAGGTAATTGCACTTTGCGGCTCTTTAGGCGGGACACTTTCACTTGCCGGCGTTAAATCAATCGTTTCGGCCACGCGTCAGACCCACTCAATCATCATCGTCGCCAACCAACTCCGGAAACAGTATTTCCGTATAGCCGAACTTGGTCATATCGGTGATGCGCATCGGGTATAAAACACCGTCGAGATGATCGACTTCGTGCTGCACCACCCTGGCGTGGAAACCATCAACCGTACGGTCTATGGCAGCCCCAGACTGGTCGAAGCCGGTGTATCGCAATTTCGGGTAACGGGGCACCAGACCACGCATGCCAGGCACAGAAAGGCAGCCTTCCCAATCGTCGACTTTTTCGTCCGACACAGGCAAAAGTACCGGATTGATCAACACGGTAAATGGAATCGGTTCGCGGTTCGGATAGCGCGAGTTGTTGTCGACTTCAAAAATCACCACGCGGACATTCTCGCCAATTTGCGGTGCGGCCAGCCCGGCACCGTTGGCGGCGATCATGCTGTCTTTCATGTCAGCCAACAACGCATGCAATTCCGGTGAGTTGAACTTGTCTACGGGCCAGGGGCGGGATTTTTCAAACAGGCTCGGCGTGCCCATCTTTACAATGCTGCGCGCCGCCATTTAGCTGTAACCCCGTTGTGACACTGGCATGGCGTCATGAAGTTCGACCGCCTTGGCCAGGATCGCCCGCACCTTTTTCATGCCAGCCTCTAGCACGGCATCTGCATCCTTCAGCTTGATGCCGCCCGACGATGAACCGCGTCCAGCCGCGTGATTCATCGACAGCGCCAGCGCCGCATAAGACAGATTCTGTTCACGCGCCAAACTCGCCTCTGGCATCGTCGTCATGCCGACCATGGTACAGCCGTCGCGATCCAGGCGATTGATTTCGGCCACTGTCTCCAGACGCGGGCCCTGCATCACGCCCATGACGCCGGACTCCAGCACACTGATAGCCTCAGCCTTGGCGGCGGCCAGGTAGAGCATCCGCGCCAAGCTGCAAAATGGAAAAGTGAAGTCGATGTGGGTGACATCGGCTTCACCTTCGAAAAACGTATGTTTGCGATTGTGGGTGTAGTCGATCACCTGATCCGGCACGGCGATCTCGCCAGGCCCCATGTCGACGCCGATGCCGCCCACTGAGTTGACGGCCAGCACCCGGGTGACGCCAACTGATTGCAACGCCCAGATATTGGCGCGGTAGTTGACCTCGTGCGGCGCAATTGTGTGGCCGTAGCCATGTCGCGCCAGAAATACCACTTCTGCCTTGCCGATTTTCCCGAAAGTGAGGTGCCCGGAAGGCTCGCCGAATGGCGTGCGTACGACTTCCCGGCGAGTGATTTCAAGATTGGCTAGATTGGATAGACCGGTACCGCCGATGATTGCCAACATATCGCTATTTTTCCTTGACCGCGTAAATGGCGGGAAGATTGCGCCACGCGCCCGACACGTCCATGCCGTAGCCATAGATAAAGCGATTGGGCACACTGATGCCGACGTACTCTGCCTTCAGCGGTTTCTTGTTGTTGATTTCCTCGCCGTAATCTTTCACGCAAAACACCGCGCATGCCACGCTTATTGCACCGGTACGCTTGACCAGGTCGACAATAGCCGCCAGCGTGATGCCCTCATCGAGGATGTCATCGAGAATGATCACGTGACGGCCGACGATATTGTCGCGTGGTGCGACACGCCAGGTCAGTTGCGCCCCGACGGTTTTGTCACCGTAACGTGAGGCCTGGACGATATCAAAATCGAGCGGGAAATCGAGTTGCGGAAGAAGTTGCCCCGTGAACACGACTGCTCCACCCATCACAGACAGTACCAATGGGTTCATATCTGCAAAATCGCGATTGATTTCGCGTGCGACACGCGATGTCGCGGCGTCGACCACTTCTGCGCTAAAAAGGATTTCGGAATCAGCGAGTAACTTCCTGGCTTCTAGTGGATTCATGCGCGGTTTTCTCCTGGCCTGCGTGGTTGATGAGTGCAAGTGATGAGCGGGACTGCAGGCGATCAGCGCGGTTTCGGCATAGCGCCTAAACCGTGGCCTAGAAGGAGCTCAACACCGTCCCTGCTGCGCCGACTGCGGTATATCCGGTGGAGGTTCGCAACAGCGCTGTCAAGTCGTTGGTGGTTCCCGAAACTTGCGCGGTCCATGTGATTCCGTCAAGGCTTGTGAAGATTTTGCCAGCGTCGCCGATGGCGACAAATTGGCCGCCGAACGAAACGGCGTTCATCCGCGTTGAGGTGAGCGGCGCGCGCGCGGTCCAGGTCAACCCATCGGCGCTAGTCAGCAGGGTGCCTGCCGCGCCGGTTGCGACGAACAAGTTTGTGCTGGTCACAACGGCAGTCAGCCCGGTGCCGGTCGTCGTGGAAAATACCCCCAGACCGACAGCCCGCAAATCATTGGTGGTATTTGACTGGCGAGCCGTCCATGTAGTGCCATCGGGGCTGGTCATGATGGTTCCGCCTGCACCTACGGCGACGTAAAGGCCGGCTCCAAAGGCTGCCCCAAAAAGGTCCCGGCTGGTCGCGGAGACTGCCGGAATCCATGTCGCCCCGTCCGCACTGAACAGCGCGGTGCCCGCCGCGCCCACGGCGACAGAGGCACCCGTTCCGACCGCCGCGATCGCATTAAGGTTCGCGATGGTGCCGCTGGTTCTGGTTACCCATGTGGTAGCGTCTGCGCTATAAATGATGGTCCCTGCTGCGCCAACAGCCACAAACCCCGGGCCGATAAAGCTAACTGCGTTTAGATCGGCAGGTGCGGCTGGGTTGGTTTGCGCGACTGCCGCTGCTGAAGAGGCACCAGCGAAAATGGTTCCTCCTGCGCCAACAAAAACACCGCCGGTTGAGAACGCTGCGATGCCGTTTAAACGCCCGGTTCCCAGCGGCGTGCCGACGGTCCACTTGGCGCCTGCAAATCTTGGCGACACCACCTGCGTCGGTGCGCCCGGCCCACCGGGACCGCCATTCTTGCGGGCGTTCATCGTGAACGAATAGGTGCTGCCATTGGCGAGGCCGGTAATCGTGTAAGGCGACGTGGCATTGATAACGGCCTTGCCACCTACGGTCGACCAGTTGGTACTCGTCACCCCACTGCCTGCACCATAAAACAACCAGTAGTCCACGCCGGATTGCGCGGTCCAGGCGACCGTAACTACGCTGTCGCCGGGTATCGCAGTGAAATCTGGCGGCGCATCTGCCGAAGAGCTGCTGCTACCACAGCCGCTGAGCAAAGCCGAGGAGACAAGGGCGGCCAACAGGAGAACGAATCGTTTCACAAATATTCCTTTTGATTTCTGACCGCAAATTATCCCACAACCAGCAACTGAGACTCCGACTACCAATGCAGTTGCGTTTCACTAAAATTACATAGAACAATCACCAGAGTTGCAGCATAACTTTGGTGATTTTGCACAAACCCGCAAGGGG
>JANMZU010000709.1:0-3231 GCA_031383585.1 Betaproteobacteria bacterium | reverse complement strand
GGTTGCGCCGATTGCGCAGCCAGCACCCGTAGCGGTACCACGATTGGCACCGCAGGGACCAGCTTTGCAGCCAGCAGCGCCACGTGAAAGGGCAGAGCATCCCGACCAGGGCGAACAGCGCGGAAAACCAATGATCATGCCGCCGCAACCACCTCCAGGCGCGGTGCCTGTTGGCAAGGACAACGAGTCGGCCGATGCCAAGCAGAAAGCCAAGAAGAAAGATGAAGACAAGAAACGCGAAGAGGAAGGACGTAAGCAGAAGGAGTAGTTGACAGGACATCCGGGCGCACAATTTGGCCCGCGTGAATCAGACTCGTCCTACATGTTTTCAGGTGACTGACACGATTGTCGCCAAATGCTGATCCGCAAACACTACATCGGACCAATCAGGCTTGTAATTCGCAACCAAATATAGGATTCCTCATGAAAAAATTCACCGCTTTGCTGCTTTCATTCTGGCTGCTCTCGCCATTCGCGTCCGCCAACACGTTTACCACCGATCTAACTGACCTCTGGTGGAACGCAAATGAATCTGGCTGGGGCGTGACAGTGACCCACCAGCGTGAAGTTATATTCCTTACTTTCTTTGTTTATGGAACGGATAATCGCGCCACTTTTTATACGGCGACGGCACCTTATGCGGGCCAAGCGAGCTCGGGAGCACTGGTTTTTAGGGGCGACATGGCTGAAACGCGTGGACCTTGGCTGGGTACAATACCTTTTAACCCCAACACAGTAACGGTACGGCCAGTGGGCACGGTGACATTTACCGCGTTTGTCGATGCGGCGACACTCAGTTACAGCGTTGATGGTGTGGTCGTCAACAAATCGCTGACGCGCCAAACATTTAGAAATAATGACCTGACCGGAACCTACGCGGGTGTTTTCAGGCAAACCGCGGCAGGCTGTTCGAATGCGGCGAACAACGCTACGACCGAGACCGTAGTCGGCGTTGCAATCAATAACACCGCGACCGGTTTTGCCATGAGCACCAACAGCGCTAGCGGAGCCGTATGCAATTACTCTGGTAACTACCGCCAGAGTGGCAGGATGGGCTCGTCAACCGGCACGTATACCTGCCCAGGAATTGCAGGCAACTACGAAATGTATGAAATGGAAGCCAACCCGTCTGGAATCACGACCATATTCACTGCCAATGACAATACGTGTTCACAGATTACCGGACGTTTTGCTGTTGTGAAGAGGTAGCAACACCAAGGTAGTTTCGCCTCGACTGTCGGCGTATGAAATTGGATAACACCATTGTTTCGCCGGCGGAGGACAGCGCCTGCGTCGTTTAAGGTAATTGTCCGATAACGCGCCAACCAGACCGCATGAAAGATTCACTGACGTCATTAGATGTAGCGTCGCTGCCTACAATTTTTTACAGGAGACAATAATGAAATTACTAATCAAAAACGCGCTCGCCGTTGCCGCATTGGCTGTGGCCACGCAAGCTGCCGCACAAATCACCTTCTACGAACGTGAAGACTTTGCGGGCCGGACTTTTACGGCGGAAAACCAGATTGGCAACTTCGAGCGGGCTGGTTTCAACGACCGCGCATCGTCCGTCGTCGTTTTGCGCGGCCGATGGGAAGTCTGTGACGACGCTGGTTTCCGAGGCAATTGCGTCATCCTGCGCCCTGGCAGATATGCTTCGTTGGCGGCGCTAAACATTAATAACAGTATTTCTTCGGTGCGCATGGTCAGCCGCAATATGCCAATCGACGACAACCGCTATGTGCCCATCCCCGCCGCACCGCAAATTACCTTTTACGAACGTGAAGGCTTCGCAGGCCGGTCATTCACCACTGCGACCCAAGTAGGCAACTTTGCGCGGCAGGGCTTCAATGACCGCGCCTCATCGATCGTGGTTACGCACGATTTCTGGGAAGCGTGCGAGGATGCCTGGTTCGCGGGTCGCTGCGTCGTGTTGCGCCCGGGCAGATACCCGTCGTTAGCAGCGATGGGTTTGAGTGACACCATTTCCTCCGTTCGGGTCGTCAGTGCAAGCGAGCGTGTGGAGGAAAACCGTTATGCACCACTGCCGGTAGTTGCTCCGGTTGTATCCGTGCCACAAATCACCTTTTATGAGCGCGAAGGCTTTCAAGGCCGAAGTTTTGTCACGCGTGACCAAATCGAAAGCTTAGAGCGCTTTGGTTTCAACGAGCGCGCATCTTCAGCCGTCATAGCAGGCGGAGCCATGGAAGTCTGCGATGACGAGAGATTCAATGGCCGCTGCGTCGTTCTGCAGCCCGGCAGATATCCGGTATTAGCGGGTATGGGTTTGAACGACCGGATTTCCTCGGTGCGGGCCGTGCGAGCGTATGTACGAAGCGGTGAAAATCGTTCCCCTCCGGCATCGGTCGCCGTCTATAACTATCAGCGGCGCGATAACGAGCGTCTATACGAAGCACGCGTCTCTTCGGTTCGCGCTGTCGTTGGCACGCCTGACCAACGCTGCTGGGTCGAGCGCGAACAAGTCATTCGGGATCAAGGCAACGCCAACCTTCCCGCTACCATTACGGGCGCAATCATTGGCGGCATTCTCGGCCACCAGGTCGGTGGCGGGCGGGGCAAAGACTTTGCCACGGTGGGCGGCGCTATCGCTGGCGGCGCGATTGGCGCCAATATCAGCCGGAATAGCGACGGACAGCCGGAGTACGCACAAAATGTTCAGCGTTGCGCCAGTGTTTCCGGTCCAATACGGGCCGACTACTGGGATGTGACCTACGAGTTTCGCGGACAAGAGAATCGCCTGCAGATGGCCAATCCGCCCGGGGCGACGATCACTGTTAATGATCGCGGTGAGCCCCGGGTTTAGGGCGACTTCTGATCCGCACAGTGAAAGGCAGCTTCGGGCTGCCTTTCACTATTGTTCAGCCTGGTTCTGTGTTTCAACCGAGATTGTCCATTGGGGCGCGAGTTGATGCCGAGGGCAGTTGGGAGTCAGTTTTGTCTCGACTGAGGCACCAATAGCACAGCTATTGGTAACGAAGAGAGGCAAAAATGGCCCCAAATGCACCGGCAGCGACCGCGCTGGCTGAAATGGCTGAAACTCCGCACCAGTGCTGGAGTTTGATAGTTTTATTCATGACATTGCCTGACATTCCGGCTGTAAAATGACGTGGCACAATTCGTCTTCCCGCGTCGATGGCGACCCAAGCCATTGGTCATTTTCGAATTCGCGTCGCTCCCCGCCTTCGCGAGAAAAGGAATAGCAAAGAGTTT
>JANMZU010000668.1:0-2738 GCA_031383585.1 Betaproteobacteria bacterium | reverse complement strand
CCGCCCGTGCTCGGTTGGGCGGCAGTTGCGGGCGTCGTTGATCCCAATGCGTTGCTGCTTTTTCTGATCATTTTTGCCTGGACCCCGCCCCATTTTTGGGCGCTGGCTTTGTATCGCAAAAACGAATACGCCAAGGCTGGCGTACCAATGCTGCCGGTCACGCACGGTGATGCATTTACCAAATTGCACTTAATGCTATATACGGTGTTGCTCACAGCAACAACACTTCTGCCATTCGCGGTGGGCATGTCCGGCTGGATTTACCTGTCAGTCGTCCTGATACTAGACGGCGTTTTCCTCTACTTCGCCGTGATGCTTTTGCGTGCCTACTCGGACGCACTGGCAAGACGAACATTTGCATTTTCAATCTTGTATCTGTCGCTGCTTTTTGCGGCGTTGCTCGTCGATCATTACGCGCCATTGGTGATGGGTTGATAACGCGCTTGCTCGCAGTCGCCGCCTTCACGCTGACACTCACCCTGGGGGGATGCGAATCAAAACCCGTCTTCAACGCGCTCGACATCACCGGCATTCAGGGCTACGGCAGTGACTTCCGGTTATTGGACCACAACGGCAAACCCCGCACCTTGGCTGATTTTCGAGGCAAAGCGGTGGTGGTGTTTTTCGGCTACACCTATTGTCCGGACGTCTGTCCAACCACGTTGGCCGAGATGAAACAAGTTATGCAGATATTGGGAACTGACGCGCAACGCTTGCAAGTGCTTTTTATCACCGTTGATCCAGCGCGAGACACGCCCGACCTCTTATCACGATACGTGCCATCATTTCACCCGGCATTTCTTGGTCTGTATGGCGACGATGCGGCGACCGAAAAAGTGGCCAAGGATTTCAAAATTACCTACCGCAAAGCTGCCGGCAAGACCGCCGATACTTACACCGTCGATCATTCAGCAGCATCACTTGTGTTTGATCCGAAGGGCAATCTGCGATTGTTTATCAATTATGGGATGGGGGCAGACAAGATAGCTCCCGATATCAAGAAACTGATTCAATAGATTTTTATAAGGAATTTAGCGATGAGTATCGAACGTTTTCACGTAGGCCCGAGACTGTCCGACATGGCAGTGCACAATGGAACTATTTACCTTGCCGGACAAGTCGCCGACGATACGTCACAGGATATGGAGGGCCAGACACGCCAAATTCTGGCGACGATCGATAAGTTGCTGGCCGAGGCGGGCAGCGACAAAACAAGAATTCTGTCGACGACAATTTACGTTACCGACATGGCAAATTTCCCGGCGATGAACTCCGCTTGGGATGCCTGGGTAGTACCCGGAGCGACGCCACCGCGCGCGACAGTTGAGGCAAAACTAGCGAAGCCAGCCTACAAAGTGGAAATTCAAGTCATCGCAGCGATGCCTTGAATATGTCGCTAGCGCGATGAAGGCAGTGCAGGAATAGACTGCCCCATGATCGACGCGGTTGCCACCAGCTCATCGAATAAAGCCATCGACGCCTTGCCTGAAACGCTGTATGGGTCCAGTTCAGCGCGCTCTGAGTATTTAAGTAGCAGGGAGGGATTGATGCGCTCCAGATTCACCACGCCCATCGACCAACCGGAGAATTTTCGCTCACTGATTTCTTCGTACGAGAGGATCACGACATCCTCATGACGCGGATCTGCAGCGATATGGTTGTAGAGCGCATTAACCTGCATGCGGCCGCCTTCGAGCGCCTGCAAAAAAATTGGCCCGCTCGAACACAGGACACCTGTTATACCGCTTTCCGGGTTGTTGGCCTTTGACTGCGACAAAATTCTCAATAGCTCGTCCTGCGACTGGATCTCTGTCGCTCGGCTCGCGTACAACAAACGCACCAACATTGTGTTCTCCGTTCTTCAGATAAGGTTCAGCTGTCTTTCTTTGGTAGCAAGGACAGAAATTCGCGACGCAGATTCGGGTCCTTGAGGAACGAGCCACGCATCACGCTATTAGTCATACGTGAATCTGCGTCCTTTACGCCACGCCAATGCATGCAAAAGTGATCAGCTTCAATCACAATTGCCAACCCATCAGGCTTCACTTTGTCTTGCAGAATATTGGCTAGCTGGGAGACGGCTTCCTCTTGAATCTGCGGCCGGCTCATCACCCAATCACAAATGCGGGCGTACTTGGAGAGCCCGATAAGATTCGAGTGGCCGTTTGGCATGATACCGATCCAAACCCTGCCGATAATCGGACAAAGGTGATGCGAGCATGCGCTTCGAACGGTAATCGGCCCCACGATCAACAATTCATTTAGCTGCTCGACATTTGGAAACTCTGTTACCGGTGGCATTGCCTGATATCTGCCCTTGAATATCTCGGTTAGATACATTTTGGCAACGCGGCGCGCCGTTTGTTGGGTGTTGTGGTCTGTCTCGGTGTTGATTACCAGGCTTCGCAGAACGTCGGCGAGTTTTTCCTCGACTTCATCTTCCAGTTCCTGTGCTTCTCCGTCCTTCAGAAAGGCTGAAATGTTGTCGTTCGCGTTGTAGCGGAGGTTCGCACGCTCCAAACGTAAGCGTATGCGATGGGAAACCGGCAAGGAAAGGTCCTCTTCGCCGGCAATTTCATTGCCGTCTACCCTGAATAGCGGCGTGGGCTTGGTCTGGGACATGGGGAGAATCCTTCGCGGGATTGTTTCGTTATGCACGGGTATAGCCAATAGCCAATAAGCAGTTTAATCCGTAGGGTGACTGCGCTACGAACGCAAAGGGGCTACGCGGCGTGCGC
>JANMZU010000768.1:0-2634 GCA_031383585.1 Betaproteobacteria bacterium | reverse complement strand
CCTTTTCGCGCAGAAAGTTCTCACTCTCGAGCGCGGCGACGTTGCAGAGCAACTGAGCAGCAAAAGCTTCGTGGATTTCCCACAGATCGATGTCGGTGAGCGTGAGGTTATTCCTCGCGAGCAGACGCGGGATCGCGTAAGCGGGCGCCATGAGCAGACCTTCGGTGAAAATGTCGACACCGGCAATTTCGTAGTCGAGCAACTTCACGCGTGGCTGCTGCGGTGAAAGTTTCTTCAGCCCGCTTTCATTGGCGACCCAGATCGCGGCAGCGCCGTCGGTAAGTGGTGAGGCGTTACCCGCGCTGATGGTGCCTGCGGCGCTACGGTCAAATGCTGGCTTCAGCGTGGAAAGCTTTTCGAGCGTGCTGTCGGCACGCGGGATGCCATCCTTGGCGTTGCCGTTCACGCTGATGATGAGGTCGTCGAAAAATCCGTTCGCCATCGCCTTCACAGCGTTGGCGTGGCTTTGATACGCAATCTTGTCCTGCGCCTCGCGCGGGACTTTCCACTGCTTAGCCATTTCCTCGCAGTGTTCACCCATGCTTTTTTGGCTTGAGCGATTCTTCACGCTGGGAATATGCAGTTTTATGTCGGCAAATTTGATGCCTGCAATGGCGTCCAGCCGCTGGCCGAAGCTGCGCGCCTGCATCACGCTGCGCAGCCAGTTTGAAAGACCTTGCGTGAGCGCGATCTGCACCTGGCTCATTGCTTCCACACCACCGACCAGCGCTAGGGGCGCGTGGTCAGACAACATACCGGCCGCCTCGAACACGCCGACCATCGAGGTCGAGCAGGCCATCACAGTCGAGTACGCAGGTGTGGTGGCATCTAGCTTCGCGTCCATCTGCACTTCACGGGCGATGTTGCTCCAGCGCGTACTCGGAATTACGGTGCCCCAGATCATGAAATCAGGCTTGGCCATTTTAGCCATGGCCTGCGCCACGGGGACCGACATTTGAATCGCGTCGTAACCTTTGAGCGGGCCATCGACTTTGCAAAAAGGCGTGCGCAGGCCGGGGACGAGGTAGGTGGCGGTGTTTGGCATGGTGGGCTTTCGCTTGGGGATGGGGTGATTTTACGCTTGCGCTTTGCTATGCGCGTAGGGTTCGGCTTAGCCGCTGTGGCATTCACACCCCTTGCAGGGCGCGCAAATGTAGATCGCCATTTAACGCGCTGTTTCAGCCAATTAAAAGCCAGACGGCGCGCCAGTGCTGGTGTTTCAACAAAAATTACGTACGCACCGCGTAATCAAACATCACCCCCGCAAAAACCATAAACCCAAGCCAGTTGTTATGCAGAAACGCCTTAAAGCACTGTTCGCGATCACGTTTGCGAATGAGGGTGTAATGAAACAAAGCTATGCCGCAGGCAATCGCCAACCCGATAAAGTAGGGCCAACCGAGGCCAATCAGTTTGCCAATGCCGGTGAGAATGGCGAGCATGGCGAGGTAGCAAAACATCACGGCAGGGACATCGTATTTGCCGAACAAAATTGCGGTAGTCTTGATGCCGATTTTCAGGTCGTCGTCGCGATCCACCATGGCGTACTCGGTATCGTAGGCGATGGTCCAGAACATATTGGCGGCCAGCAGCCACCACGCCAGTGCTGGTACAGCGCCGGTCTCAGCCGCGAACGCCATAGGGATGCCAAAGCCAAACGCGATGCCAAGGTAGGCTTGCGGCGTGACGAGAAATCGTTTGGTGAACGGATAGCTGACCGTGAGGAACAGCGCGGCGAATGACAGGTAAAGGGTAAGCGTGTTGAGGAAAACCACGACGAGGACGAAAGCCGCCAAGGCCAGCACGGCAGCGACGGCCAATGCCTCTTTCGTGGAAATTCTCTTTGCGGCGAGGGGGCGATCGGCGGTGCGTTTAACGTACGCATCGAAGTCGCGATCAGCGTAGTCGTTGATGGCGCAGCCAGCCGAGCGCATCAGGATCGTACCGACCACAAACACCAGCAGAATGGCCAGGTTAGGGCGGCCGTCGGTGGCAATCCACAGCGCCCACAATGTCGGCCATAACAGCAGCAGGATGCCGATGGGACGATTGAGGCGCGTAAGTGCGATGTAGTGTTTGAGCCGTTCCGACATCCAGCTATTTTCTCGCAGCGGCAAAAAATGCGCGCAATTTTAATTCGTCGAGTTTTCCATCGGTGCGCACACCGCTGCATAGATCTAACCCAAACGGATTCACGTCTGCGATAGCTGCGCACACGTTGTCCGAGTTTAGGCCGCCGGCCAGAAACACGGGCTTGCCGCAGCGCTCTCGAATGGAGCGGCTGATGGACCAGTCGTGTACGCGACCGGTACCCCCCAATTGCTTGATGTCGAGCTTCTGATTGCCTGAATCGAGCAGAATCGCATCGACAAGCGGCGCGATCGCGCAGGCTTCATCGACTGACTCAGGCCCGGTTACGTGAATCACCTGCACCAGCGCGATACCCGGCATTGCCCGGCGCAAGCGCATGAGTTCAGATTCTGCAACTGTATCGACCAATTGCACCGTATTTGGCTGGCAGCGGTGTTGCTGCTCAATGATTGCGTCGGCATTCTGTTGTGCAGTGAGGAGAAAGGTGGCAACCGGTGGCGGCACGGTACGAATGATTTGTGCGATGAGGTCTTCATCGACTAC
>JANMZU010000631.1:0-2232 GCA_031383585.1 Betaproteobacteria bacterium | reverse complement strand
ACGGCTGGGCGTGCCCCGAGGATATCCGCATCGAACTGGCTGGTGCGGGTGAATGGGGTAGGTCCGTCATCTCGGCGCGGATTTTCGGGGTGCTTGGCTAAGCGGCGTAGTAATCGCGAGGGTCGAGTCCATATGACTTGCTGGGCAGTCCACGCTTGATATATACCGGGGTATCCGAAGTGTCGTAAAGAAGATTGAGCGTGCTGGGATTGGTTCGTATCGTCTTGTCGGCTTCAGTCAGCACCAGCACAACAGGCCGCAACCGCTTGTACTTGCTATGCGTGACTACAACAGCGACTTCGCCGGTTGAGAGCTCCACCATGCTTCCGACCGGAAACACACCAATGGACTGAATGAACTGTTCAACCATATCGGGCTGGAATTGGCTACCGCTCCAACTTGAGAGCATTTGCAACGCCTGATGCGGCGAAATTACTTCGGCATAAGGGCGTGGCTTAGTCACTGCCGCGTACGTATCCGCGATCGCGCTCATACGACCAAACGTGCTGATTGTGTTTCCAATCAGATTATTCGGATAGCCACTGCCGTTCATCCGCTCGTGGTGCTGCGCAATCCCTTCGAAGATGTCAGGGTGAAGATTTGGCGTTTCGCGCAAAATATCTAGGCCAAGATCAACGTGCTCCTTGATCTGTTCGAACTCGTCTGCCGTCAGGCGCTGAACTTTTTCCAACAACTCTCGCGGTAACTTGATTTTGCCCACATCAAGCAGGAGTCCAAGCGTTCCAAGTTGCGTCAGTTGCTCTACTGGGTACCCGAGGTGCCTGCCAAACGCCACCAGATTGACTGCCACGCTGATGCCGTGACTGTAGATGTTCAAGTCCTGCTCGCGCATGCGCGCCACCCACATCAGCGCATCAGGATTGCGAATCATGCTGGCGACCATATCGTCGATCACCGACTCGATGTTCTCGAGGTTCAAGCTTTGGCCACCTCGAATGTCTTCGGCCATGTTGCTCAACAAATCGTTGGTGCGTTTGAACGATTCCGCTGCCGCAGTGATTTCAGATTCGACCGTGACGGTGTCTTCGTAAATAGTCAACTGGACAGTCTCTGGTATGAATGCCGGTCGCAAATAGACTTCAGGGGCTTCTGTCGATCCCGGTGCCTTGTCGACATCGGGCTTATCAGTGTCCGTTCGGCCGAACATGCTGGTGACACCTTCGCGGAGATCTCCCCACAGGCTGCGCAGCCCGCGCGATGGCGTTTCGTTTGCGCTGCTGGTCGAGCGAGCGTTTCTCGACGCGGCGGGCGGAGCGAGTGTTCCTGAGCTGCGCGCAGCAGTGCTGTTTCGGATTCCATCTGGCGCTACTGGCGCTGCATTCCGCGCTGCGACGGGTCGTGCTGTTGCCGCTGAGCCGGTTTTCGACGATTCCTGACCAACTGGCTTGGCCGGCGTTTGTGACCGGTTTATGATGACTTTCGGCTCGCTACCCGCATCGCGTGGTGCAATGGCAGCCTTTTTAGCCGGTTTGTCGTATTCAGATCCAATCGAACGTTGCGGATCGATCATGACCCATTCGCAGTGCTGCCGGAGCTGCAGCAACTGTTCCTTATCCTCAAGCAGAAAGCCTTGCAACAAAAAAGGTGTGTCAATCCATGGCCGATCTAGATCGGCGACAAACATTCCTGTCTTGAGGTTCTTGGTGGCGATCTTTTGATGCATGCTGACAATATTAAACTTGAAGAATACACGTGCTCGATGAGCTTGCAAATCGAGCTATTACCAGAGGCTAATATAACATTTACGAGTTGCGAGTTGCGAATGAACGTTTGATGGATTGTGTCGGATATGTGTCTTTGATGCGCATAAAAACACCACTGTCGTTTGGCAAGGCCGCTGTTTAGGCTTATCCTCCGCCAGTCTACAAACTTCCAGAATTCATTCGCCGTGAAATATCAATTGCTCGTCTCAGATGGCGCCGCGCGACGCGGCCGCCTTACACTCAATCACGGCGTCGTTGAAACGCCAGTTTTCATGCCCGTGGGTACATATGGGACCGTGAAGGGCATGAGCCCGCTCGAACTCCACGAGATTGGCGCCGAAATCGTACTTGGCAATACCTTTCACCTGTGGCTGAGGCCGGGGCTGGAGGTGATCGCCAAACACGGTGGTCTGCATAAATTTATGGCCTGGGATGCGCCAATATTGACTGATTCAGGCGGTTTTCAGGTTTGGAGTCTAGGTGATCTGCGCAAAATCACCGAGGAGGG
>JANMZU010000629.1:0-7102 GCA_031383585.1 Betaproteobacteria bacterium | reverse complement strand
GTGATGCTGGTCGGTGGCAGCCCATCAGCGGGTGTAAACATTGAGATACAAAAAACCTCCGGTCAGACGATTTCAACGCTTTCAAATCTGCCGCTTAGCGGCCGTCTGCTTTGGCCGGGTGCCGATGTAGACGGCACCGGTAACCCAACGAGTTGGCCGGGATGGGCCTTCGATGGGACAGTTTATCGCGCTGTTAGCGACGGGCTTCGACCAGATTTAAAAATGATATTCACGACCGGTACGGCCACTACCGTGGTCGTGAACTATCCGTCTTCAGGTGGATCCTGTGATCCAAATCCGCCAGTCGCGCCGCCAGCCAAGCCAAACCTGGATGTAACGCTCGTTAAATGGCTTAACCAGAATTATGGGATGTCGCCGAGCGGACCGTACCGCATCACGTTGCGCTATGCCAATACCAGCAATGCAGCCGGGGCAAAAACTGGCGTTCGAGTCTCTGATGCGATGCCGATTGGTATGTCATTGGTGCCAGATAGTTTGAGCGTGACGAGCGCCAGTGATGACGAATCGCCGTTGCGCGCAAATCGGGAGGGACGAACCGTCAAGATGGTGGGAACAAGTGGAACCGCGACAGTAAACGGCGTTCCTGTGAGCTATGAGGCTTCATCACGCAGTGTTGCGGTCGTATTTTCGACCTCCAAACCCGGCGACCAGGGGTTTATTGAGTTTGAAGTAAACATTGCATCAGGAATCCCGGTTGACACTGTCATCCAAAACACCGGACTCGTGCAGTGGGTTGACTCAGCTGGCGAATCGGTAAAGCCATTCGTTTCGAACACGGTCGATTTCAAGATTACCGGAACCGAGGCTGTTACGTTGACGGGAATGACAATCCCTAGCGTTACTCCGGGCAGTACTGCGGTATTTGAGAATGTGCTGGTAAACCGTACAGGTCGCACTGACACTTTTGACATCTCCCTGTCGGGTTCCACCTATCCCCAGGGAACCGTCCTGAAGATTTATAAGTCTGATGGCGTAACGCTGCTCGCGGACACAAATGGCAATGGGATTGCGGACACCGGGCCGGTTGCGGCGGGTGCTACTTATCGAATTATTGTCAAGGCGACAATACCGCTGTTGGCTCTCGAGGGCGGGCCCTACACCGTCGTGAAGACTGCCCAGTCAATATCGAACCCGCTCGTTCGCGCTGCTGATAATGACATCGTTAGCTCAGTAGCGAAGTTCTGCCGCGTGGTACTGGAGCCCAATAATTCCGGTCGTGTTGCACCTGGAGGTTCCTTAACTTATTCGCACGTGTTGACGAACCTTGGCAATTGCACCGAGATTATTACCATCCCTTCGAATTACCTGACAAATAAGGCCGACCAGTCAAGCCCGGCACGAAATAGCCCGACCAGCAGCGGCGCGCAATCGAGCCCGGTGCGCAATTTGTTGAACGAAGATGGCGCACAAGGATGGACTGCTCGGGCGTACCTGGACAATCCAGTCGCTGGTGGCCAGTCAATCATTGGCGTTGTGGACTCAACGGACACAGAACTGAATACATCCATGACATTCACACTTGTACCCGGCGCTCGGGTCTTGTTTGAAAATCGCGTGAGTGCGCCGATGAATGTCGTAAACGGCGACACCAATACGACGACGTTGCGTGTTAATGCCAGCGCAACTGGCCAACTATCGGTCAATGACGTCACCACCGTTGTGCTTGGCTCAACTGGCGATATAACTGACATCATCGTCGGCTATATCGATCCCTTATTCCAGCGCCCTTCTGTGTGGGGATTTATCGGCAAGAACCTTTATTTGCGTGCAGATGCGCAGTCATGCAACTCAAATCCCCTGGTGATTGAACGGCGCACTGTAATCATCACCGGTGCAAATGGTGAGCGCGAAGAGATCATTGCGATTGAAACCGGGCCGGACACTGGCGTTTTCGTCGCGGATACGCTTCAAGTTCGCCTCCCCCCTGTGATGGCAGGCGACAACATACTCGAAGGTGTTGCCTTCGAATGGTTCGACGTCGAAATTCTTGGTTGCGGAAGAAAAATCTCTACGACGATCACGTTAATTGATCCCAACGGCATCGTCTTTGACAGCCGGACCAATCAGCCAATTTCAGGGGCGACGGTGCGTATTGTGACCGCGTCGGGCGGCGTCTGTAGCAATACGTTGGCGGTGGTCAGCCAGCTAGTCAGCGGCCAGGTCAGGCCCGCACCGAATACCGTGGTCACAGGTTCAGACGGGCGATTCAATTTTGAACTGGTACCGCCTGGGGATTATTGCGTACTCGTCACGCCCCCGAATGGCTACACTTGGACATCTATTGTGGCCGCTTCGCAGTTGCCTTCAGGCAGGAACATTATTTCCACCGGGCCAACCAGCGGCGGTTCTTACGGCGGCGCTTTCCGCGTAGGACCCGAAACCGGACCGGTCATAGTGGACATTCCTGTTGATAGCGGATTGATTGGCGGGTTGTTTGTGCAAAAAACTGCACAACGAGCTGTAGTCGAAATTGGCGACATGCTCGACTATTCAGTGTCGGTTAACAACAAGACCGGTTACGCGCTCGACCAAAGTGACGTGTTTCTCACTGATACATTGCCGGTCGGATTTTCTTACATCTCGGGCACCGCGCGCCGAGACGGCAAGTCAATCGCAGATCCGCAGGGCGGTAGTGGGCCAAGTCTGGTATTTAACCTCGGGCGCATGAATCGTGACCAGACGATCAAGGTTACCTATCGAGTTCGAATCGGCCCCAACGCAATGCAGGGTGATGGAATAAACCGGGTCATGGCCCGCTATCGTGTTGGTTCCGGAAACATTGGCCCTGGTGGCGGCCTCCCGGGCAGCGGCAACGGACTTTACAGCGAATCAAATATGTCGACTGCAAAGGTCGAAATCGTTGGCGGCATTTTCTCTGACCGTGCGTATATCGTCGGAAAGGTGTTTGCGGACTGTAACGCCGATGGTGTGCAGCGCTCTGGAGGCATAGACGGCGCGAACGAGTTTGGGGTTCCTGGCGTGCGCGTTTACCTTGAAGACGGTACCAGCGCTGTCAGCGACAGCGAAGGTAAATATAGTTTCTATGGGCTGCTGGCAAAAACCCATGTCCTGAAGGTGGATCGGACCACCCTCCCGGAGGGCGTGGACGCCAAAGACTTCGTTTTGCTCTCCAATCGAAACCTCGGCAAAGGCGATAGCCGAATGGTAGACCTGAAAAACGGCGAACTGCAAAAAGCGAATTTCGCAATAAAGGCCTGTACGCAAAAGGTGATTGCTGAGATAGACAGCCGTCGGAAGGCTGCTGCCAGCTTGAAGTCTGAAGTAGAAGGTCGTTTGCAGCAAAAATTGGAAACGGATACAAGCCTTCGTTCGCCGGGCGATGTGAGAGCCTTGCCTGCGTCGGGCCTGGTAGGCAATACCGCGCCGACCGCAAATATCGCAGCGCCTGCTGCCTTGGGGACAACCGCAGCGTCGCCGGAAAATATTCAGACTTCAGCACCGGTGACAAGATTTGATACGCTCGCGACCCCACTCTCGGCAGACATGCCGAAGAAACCAGGTCGGCCTGTGCGCGAACCCGCAATCGACCTTGAATTACTGTTGCCGAATGAAGACAACAGTTTGGGTATCATAGGCCTGAAAGCAGGAGATGTGTTGCCGTATGCGCAGACTACGATTCGTGTCAAAGGTAATGCCGGCACAACCTTCAAACTAAAAATTAATGACAAGCTGATCGGGGCAGACCGTGTTGGCAAGAAGGCCGTCTTCGCCGAGAAAAACTTGCAAGCATGGGAGTTTTTCGGCATCGACCTGACGGTGGGCGAAAACACACTGGTTCTGACGCAGCTCGACGAATTTGGCAATGTGCGCGGCGAAAAAACCATAAAGGTAGTCGCGCCGGGCGAGTTAGCCAACATAAAAATTTCGTATAAAGACGGCAAGAGTGAAGGTGCCATCGCCGATGGTAAGACACCCGCACGGATCATCGTCTCGCTATCAGACCGCAACAACATACCGGTAACATCGAGAGTCGCCGTTACCCTCTCAACGTCGCTAGGCCGTTGGACAGAAGTGGACCTCAACCCGTCAGAGCCGGGACTTCAAACATTTGTGGAAGACGGTCGCGCAGAATTTGAGTTGCTGCCACCAACTGAGCCAAGCCAGGCCCTGATCAAAATATTGAGTGGCGAAATACAAGGCGAGTTCAAACTGGATTTCCTTCCAGACTTGCGTGAGCTTATCGCCGTCGGCGCGATTGAAGGCGTGCTTAATCTTCGCAAGCTGGATATGCGCGGCCTTACACAGGCGCGGGCGCAAGACGGATTCGAAAAAGAGATTACACATATCTCCCGCACCTGGGGCAGTGGCGATAACAAGCGTGATGCAAGCGCTCGTGCGGCCATGTTCCTCAAAGGCAAAGTACGTGGTGAGTATCTGCTGACAATGGCATACGATTCGGACAAAAATACCAAAGAACGCCTGTTCCGCGATATTCAGCCTGATGAGTTTTATCCGGTCTATGGCGACTCATCGGTTCGCGCCTTTGACGCGCAATCCACTGGGCGGTTTTACATTCGTGTAGACAACAAGAAGTCGTACCTGCTTTATGGCGACTTCAACACGTCTCAAGCAACCGACGCCCGTAAGCTCACGAACTACAGCCGCTCGCTAACCGGCATAAAACAGCACTTTGAGAACTCGCGAGTTTCGGCAACCGCATTTGCCAGCCGCGATACCACCGCACAGGTCATTGATGAATTCGCGGCAAATGGCACCTCTGGTCCTTTTGTATTGTCACGAGTGACCGGTCTCATCAATAGCGAAAAAATCGAAATTCTCACGCGCGACCGCAATCAGCGCTCAATCATCTTGCGGGCACAGCCGCTGACCCGTTTCGCAGATTATGAGATTGAGTCACTCACCGGGCGAATTCTGCTGAAGGCACCAGTCCCCAGCCTGGACGAAAACCTCAATCCAATTTCCCTTCGAATTACCTACGAAGCGGATCAGGGTGGCGAGCAGTTCTGGATTGCCGGTATCGACGGACAAATAAAGATATCCGACTCAATCGAAGTGGGCGCGGTCATTGTTGACGATCGCAATCCCCTGGACAAATTCCGGATGATGGGCGTAAACGCAATTGCGAAGCTGGCTGATAAGACGCTTCTGATCGCCGAATTGGGACGAACCCGCCGCGACACCGCTGTAGGCGCGTTGCCGGCTGATGCCCTTAGCGCCTTGGTTCAGGGTGAAAAAACTGGCAATGCCAAGCGCATCGAGTTTCGCCACACCGGTCCCGATTTTCAAACAAATATATACGCGGCACGTGCAGATGCAAATTTTGACAATCCAAGTTCGAGCTTGACTCGCGGCCGACAAGAAATTGGTGGCAAGCTCACTTATCGATTCGATGAAAAGACGCGAATAAAAGGCGAGCTACTGCGGACAGAGGATATTGTTTCCAGTGACAAGCGGGACGGATTGCTACTATCCGTTGAGCGCAATCTCAGCAATAGCGTTCGAGTCGAAGCCGGTATACGTCATGCCAAGGAATCTTCGCCATCTTCAGCTCCGGTAGCAGCGAGCGGCGTTGTTGTACCAAACGAAGTTACCTCGGTCCGCGTCCGCGTTACTGGCGACCTGCCAGTAATTAAGGATGCCACCGCGTATATCGAGGCCGAAGTTGACGTCAAGGACTCCGCCAGAAAACTCGCCGCAGTTGGAGTCGATTACAAATTGGGTGAGGCAGGGCGCCTGTATGCGCGTCACGAATTTATCTCGTCACTCACCGGACCCTACGGCCTCAACAATCAGCAGCAACAAAACGCAACCGTCGTGGGTATTAATTCGGAATACATGAAAGATGGCAATGTGTTCAGCGAGTACCGCGTGCGCGATGCCATTTCTGGTGGCGACGCTGAGGCCGCACTAGGCCTGCGAAATTCCTGGACGGTTGCGGACGGATTGAAACTTCAAACCGGATTCGAGCGCGTTCATACAATTTCCGGTGCCGGCACCGGTGAGTCAACAGCCCTTACACTTGGCGTTGAATACACAGCGAATCCACTGTGGAAAGGTTCGTCAAGGCTCGAAGGTCGCCAAGGCAATAGCAGCGATTCCATATTGGCGACAGTCGCTGCGGCCGCAAAGCTTGGGCGGGATTGGACTTTCCTGGGCAGAAACACCTATTCCTCGCTGAAGAACAAAGCGCAGGTCGGTGGGCAAACTGCAGGGCAAAATGAGCAAAATCGCCTGCAAGTAGGCGTGGCGTACCGCGACACCGACACAGACGTTTGGAATACGCTGGCACGTGCCGAGCATCGTACCGAGAATGACACGACCAATAAAGAATTTGCTCTCAAGCGCAGCGTAGAACTGATTTCCTTGCATGCCAACTGGCAGCCACGACGCCCATTCACCTTCAGCGCGCGCATTGCTGCAAAATGGGCAACTGACAAATCAAACGGCATTTCCAGCAAGAGCAGCGCACAGCTAATTTCTGGCCGTGCAATTTGGGAGTTCGCACCGCGCTGGGATGCTTCGTTGAACCTGTCGACCATTCGGGGCAATGGTGGCCGCGCCAATTACTACGGAACAGGCGTGGAACTCGGCTTTATGGTCATGGAAAATCTTTGGCTGTCGGCTGGCTATAACTTCTTTGGATACACCGATAAGGATCTGACGGCAGGAGAATACACAAGCAAGGGTGCATTCGTGCGGTTGCGTTATAAGTTTGATGAAGATCTGTTTAAGTCATCGGATGCTGGCAAGCGGAGCACACCGAACGTAAGTTCAGGTTCGACGCAATCACCCGCCGAAAGTGTCGTTGTAGTGCCAGCGCAGGACAGTTCTATGCCACTACCTGAAAGATAGTGTGGAAAAATTCAACACTCTATTAAGAACCTGCAAACACTTGCCAATCATTGGGGCGGATACACCGGGCCGCAATATTGAGAAAATTGCTACGGTGACACGAGTTAGCCGCGCAATTTCTTTGCCAATTTGCATGCTGATGATTGCAGCCTCGCTAAAATCTGGACTGAGCCGTCAAAGCAACGCGCGCATCGGAAGGATCCTTCCCCGGGTCATACTTTGGTTGGCCTGCATGTTGGTCGCGCCG
>JANMZU010000591.1:0-2140 GCA_031383585.1 Betaproteobacteria bacterium | reverse complement strand
GTGATGCTTTCTGAAGCCGATGAGGCGGCTGAGCTGGCGGCCTGCGCTTGACCGGTCGACAAACCAACGAGGACCGCCAGACAGGCGAGATATTTTTCGGGTTTCTGCATGAGGGCTCCGAGTTGTTTTGACTGATCTAATCCGCGCTGATGTTATCACTCCTTGAAAACAGAGATACGCTTGATGCCATCGTTTCGCGGGTCGCAAAACGAACATCGCCGGTTAGCCTGATGTGCAGCCTCCCAAACCGGATTACGTTCGATTACGGCATAATCATCGCTCTGCCACTAGGAGATGCGCCATGAAATTCACCGTAATGATTTCAGTATTCGCTCTGGCCGCTGCAGGTCCAGCTGCTGCCGCTGTCAAACTGATCAACAAGGATGCCAAGGCGCATGACATCAAGATTCAGTGCGGCTCAACATCTACGGGCAGCATCCAGTCGAACGTGACGCGTGAAATCGGCAAGGGTCCTTGCAGCGTTACCGTCAATGGATCCACCGCAAAGGGCGCGGATGGTGATACGCTACTGATCAAAGGCGGCAAAGTCAGCAAACAGTAGTCACTGAACCGTCTGGCCCGGATGCGGGTTTTGCGCAGCGCTGCACAGCTTGCTCCGCGTGTGTGCCTCATCGGCGTAAAGGCGACCGCAGGCGGCCGCACAATTATTTCAGACTGTTGTCGCCGAGTTCAATCGCAGTGAGCAGGAGCCTTGCGGCCTATGCGGACAGTAAGCAGTTGAACCGAACAGTTGTTCGGCGGGTAATTCTTGCCGAATGGCGTCATTTGATCCTATAAGTCAGATTGTGGCGGGGGCCGGGGACGTAAGCGACCCATTGAACGTGAAACAGCCGTCGCTTTCGATTCGCGATCCGCAATAATTCCCCAACCGGAGACCCAGCAGATGGAGCAGTTTGTCGACGAGAAATTTTACAGCCGTGCGGATTCGTTCATCGATCTCGCCAACGATCATGTCAATGACGCCGAGCGCAACATGGTCAGCGGATCAATCATGTACGCGTCGGCCCGGTTTAACGCGTGGATCAGCGCGACCGGCTGCAAGACCGGCAAGGAACTGCACGACGCGAAGGAGGCGCGGATCGCAGTTTGTCTGGAGCTTTATCGGGCGATGCTCGATGAAAACATCGACAGCTATATCAACAATTTTGGCGACTACATGGAACCAGATGCCTGAAGTGCCCAATCAGCCAGCAGCGCTGCGCGATCTGTGTGACATTGCCTTTGACAACAGCTTCGTCCGCGAGCTCCCTGCCGATCCGTTACTTGAAAATGTCCCTCGGCAGATACGAAATGCGAGCTACACACGGGTTGTGCCGACACCCGTGCGTGCGCCGCACATGCTGGCGTGGTCGGATGCGACCGGTGAATTACTTGGCGTCGCGGCGCCAACTGCCGTGGATGGGCCGGTAGCGCAGGTACTTGCCGGCTCGCGGGTGCTGACAGGAATGGAGCCCTACGCGGCACGCTATGGCGGCCACCAATTTGGCAACTGGGCGGGGCAGCTCGGCGATGGCCGCGCCATCACGTTGACGGAGATGATCTGCCCGGATGGTGTTCGCCGTGAACTGCAACTCAAGGGTGCCGGCCGCACGCCTTATTCACGCACGGCAGATGGCCGAGCCGTGTTGCGCTCTTCGGTGCGTGAATTCATGTGCAGCGAGGCGATGCATCACCTCGGCGTGCCGACGACGCGTGCGTTGAGTCTTGCTGGTACCGGTGAGGCAGTGGTGCGGGACATGTTCTACGACGGCAATCCCGAGGCCGAGCCCGGTGCCGTCGTCTGCCGTGTGGCGCCGACGTTTGTGCGGTTCGGCAATTTTGAAATTCTCGCGGCGCATAAAGAAACCGCTCTGCTCAAGCAATTGGCCGACTACGTCATTCGTACCCACTTTCCCGCGCTGGCGTTGGCGCCAAGCCCGGACGTCTACGCGCTATGGTTTGAAGAAATCTGCCGCCGCACCGCTGTCATGGTGGCGCACTGGATGCGGGTAGGCTTTGTGCACGGCGTCATGAATACCGACAACATGTCGATACTTGGCCTCACCATCGATTACGGCCCTTACGGCTGGCTGGAGGGTTTCGACCCCGGCTGGACACCCAATACCACCGATGCCGGGGG
>JANMZU010000529.1:0-2590 GCA_031383585.1 Betaproteobacteria bacterium | reverse complement strand
GTCACCCAGCACGGCCCGATCCAGTTCAATGTCATTTTTGCCTACGACGCGAACGGCAAGGCGATCTGGTACGTGATGCCGGGAGGCAGCTTCAATGCTGCTGGGACAGTTTTTACCGGTTCGCTGTACCTTCCTACGTCGTCTCCATTCAGCGCCTATGACAGGTCCAAATTCGTAATTGGCCCCTCAGTGGGCACCGCCAGTATCACCTACACAAGCAATAGCACGGCGACACTGGTTTACACCATCAACGGTGTCAGTGCGACCAAGGCCATCCAGCGGCAGGCTTTTGCAACGGAAACGACAGGCGCAAATCTGCGAACCAATGATCTCTGGTGGGCGACAGCAGCAGAGGATGGCTGGGGCATGAACATTGCGCAGCAGGGTCGTGTCCTGTTCCCGGTCTGGTAAACCTACGATTCAAGCGGCAAGGCAACATTCTTAACTGCACAGGGCGGCAGCTGGAATGGCACGGTGTGGTCGGGAACCCTCTTTTCGCATGCCTCTTCGGACTGGCTGGGTGCCGTGTACGATCCGTCGCTGTTTACCTCAAACTTCGCAGATACCATCACGATCGACTTCACCGATGCCAGTACCGCAACAATGACGACAACGTTGAACGGCATCGCGCAGGTCAGGCGCATTGTCCGGCAGCCATATTGACCTTTTGCACGCTCCGAAAAAGTTGTGCCGGGGACTGCACCCGGCCACGAGCCGACAGTCAGAAGCGTCCTTCAATATTCCGCATAGCGGTCATTGAAACTGCGTGAGCGGACAGTATTGTCATGTCAATAACTCATCGGCATCAGCATCGGCATCGAGAGCCGGCAGCAATCACTCACGCAACAAGTAGTCGGCTTGTGTCCCAGCGCACAGACTTCAGGCGGCGCGATTGCTAATCTCGCCAGTCTCGTCAACGGCGCCACAGTACAACGATGATTCAAATGAAAGTAAAAAAATCACTCGCATTTGGACTAGAAGAAGTGAACGGAGCGACCGACCATGCGGATGCGTATTGAGCCAGCAGTTCTCAGATCAGCCGCAGTCGGATGCCTTGTGGCCATGCTCGCAGGTTGCGGCGGAGGGGGCGGTGGAGATGCAACGCCGCCCTCGAAGCCGACTGCGCCCACCGAGGTCCTGATTTCCAGCTACACGCTGATCCCGTCGCGCGTCGCGCCAAGTGCGCTATGTGAAGATGAGATTACCGGCCTAGGCGGCTGCATCGGCATCAATCAGCAACCCGAAATGCCGCGCCTGGTTCGTCTCGCAGAGCAAGTCCCTTCAGACCCCGCCTCGCCGCCGTTTACCCGGCAAACCGGGAAGTCCGGCGATGCCTACACCGCACAAGCAGCCGGCACCTGGTACGAAATCGACGTGCATTCTTTTGCGCAGCGCCAGGATGGCTCAGCGGAAATGGGCATCCACGTCAACGCCATTGACCGCAATACGGCGATCCCGGCGACCAGCGTCAATCCACTCTACCAATTTACAACCACGCCGCCACCGGCCGGCGCAGCCGACCAGCGCGTCATGCCTTGGCGCGATGCAACAGCCCGCGATGTCGAGATTTCGTTTGAGCTGCTGATCAAGGTAATGCGTGCCAATTCGCCCGGCGTCGCGCAAAGCCATCCGGTGCTCGAACTGATCGACACTCGTTCCCGCCGCAACTTCTACATCACCTTCGGTGCCGCAGCGACAATCGCACTTGCCACACGCCCGGAAGATGATTTCTCCGGAAAAGATTTCGGCGTCGGCAACGCAATTGTCTCAACGGTATTCCGCGACAACCCCGCCTTTGGTATCCGGCAGAGCGGTCAAGCATTCGTCTGCAATTCAGGCCCAGGTAGCGGGATTTGCAATACCGCCAACACGCTGTTTCGATTTCGTATGCGCCCGGAGGATTTTCGCGCGGCGCTGGCCAAGGCGCGAACGCTGGATCCGACCCTTTCGCCGGACCTTGCCGACTTCGCCATCGACAATTTCAGCTTCAATAATGAAGTCGGCGACAGTGGCGAGATCGGCTTGATCCTTAGCAATTACACGCTGTCAATATTTGCACGCTAGCCAGTCGCAGCACTCGCATATACTTCTTGCGACCCCGTAGCTGCCAAAATTACGCTGTCGATGAGCCTCCCGGTACCGCCCGAGTTTCCCCTCACCACGCTGATGAAAAACGTGCCGTGGATCTATCCGCTGGTCGAGACCTTTCACATCTGGGGATTAGTGCTGCTCGCCCGCTCGGCGATCCTGTTTGACCTGCGTGCACTGGACCTCGGCTAGGATATTTCGGTGCGCGCCGCGGCACGGTTTCTGCTGCCGCTGTCAGTAGGCGCCACGCTGATCGTTTTTTGCAACCGGTGTCCTGCTGTTCGCGCTGCATCCGCTCGAATTGCTTGCCAACCGCGTCTTCACCATCAAGCTCTGCCTGATATTTCTGGCCGGCTGCAACGCACTCGCGTTTCACATGAATTCGTATGGCACGGTTTCGCAGCGGGAGGCGAACAAGCCCGCGCCGGCGCTCGCGAAGCTGTTCAACGCAATCTCGATCGTACTCTGGCTGTTTGTCATCTTTTGCGGGCGGCTGCTGGCC
>JANMZU010000449.1:0-3151 GCA_031383585.1 Betaproteobacteria bacterium | reverse complement strand
TTCAGGGATAAATTCGATGTGACGCGCCGACATCGCCAGGGCTGCAACCGCAATGAAATAAAACGTAAAACGAATGATTCGTTGCTCGAATGTAAATCTCCGCCATTCGCGATTGATGCCATGCATCGTTGCTGATGCGGTGGTGGTCACTCTTGCAATCCGCGCGGTGTGGCCGTTGCGTGCGAAGCGTCGCGCGCGAACCACTGGGAGATCGTCTTGTTGTCGAGAAACACCGCCCGCAACACATTGGAAAGTATCTCGCCAACAAAGATGAGCGTGATGATGGAAATGAGGATGGCGAGCACGAAGTCGTAGTCGAAGCGCTGGAACGCCGAAAACAAGGTGCCGCCGATGCCGCCAGCGCCAACGATGCCGACCATGGTCGAATTTCGCAGATTGGAATCGAGCTGGTACGTACAAAAGCCAAGGAAGCGGCCAAAAACTTGCGGCAGCACGCCGTAGGTCAACACGTTGACAAACGACGCCCCTGACGCGCGAACGGCCTCTACCTGTTTGAGCGAAATTTCTTCGATTGCATCCGCGAACAGCTTTGAAATGAAACCTAGCGAGCCGATGACCAGCGCGCCGATACCGGCAATTGCGCCAAAGCCAACGGCCTTGACGAAGATAATCGCGACGATGACCGGGTGAAACGAGCGGCACAGCGCAATCAGAAGTCTTGCTGGCCAGGATAGCCAGAGTGGTGCGAGATTGCGCGACGCCATCAGCCCGATCGGCAATGAGATCGCGATGCCGATGGCGCTGGCGATCACTGCGATCTCCAGGCTTTCGGTCAAGCCCTTGACAATCATTTCCCATTTGTCGCCGCCAAAGTCGGGCGGAAACATGCGCGTCAGAAATCGCTCTCCGTTGGCGAGCCCCGACACGAAGCGGCTCCAGGTAAAGTCGAGCTGCGCGGCCGCCCAGATGCAATAGCCGATGAGTAGCAGCCAGCCGATGCGCGTGGGCCAGTGGGCGGGGAAAGGGTTGCGGGAGACGTCGGTGGAGTTCATCAGTGATTTTTGGGATGCGACAGCATGCTAGCCCCCGTGGCTATATCAAGATTATGCAATCGACTCCACTTTCGGTTTGGCTCTCGAACTCGCACGCCCAGGCCACGGCGTGTGTCGCATCCCCGCAAGCGGGGCACCTGCTTTTCGGCTTGCGGCCTTACTCAATCCAATTCTCCCCACCATAAATCTCGTTTAGGCTGGCGTCGCTGAGCTGTGAAGGTGCACCATCGAAGACGACCTTGCCGCCGGTCATGCCGATCATGCGTTGACAAAAACGTTTGGCCAGTTCGACGTTGTGAATATTCACGATTACGGGGATATTGCGCTTGCCGGCGATAGCAGCCATCAGTTCCATGATCTCAACCGAGGTCTTCGGGTCCAGCGAAGAAGTCGGCTCATCAGCGAGCAAAATTTCCGGGTGCTGCATCACGGCACGCGCAATGCCTACACGCTGTCGTTGCCCACCTGACAGGGCGTCGGCGCGCTGATTGGCAAAGCTGGAGAGTCCCACGGTATCAAGGAGCAGGAACGCTTCCTCGATATCCTCGGGCGTAAATCTACGCAGCCAGGCTTTGAACGCAGACATGTAGCCCAGCCGCCCGGTAAGGACGTTTTCCATAACCGTCAGCCGCTCGACTAGGTTGTATTCCTGAAATACCATGCCGATCTTGCGGCGTGCGATCCGTAATTCAGAACCCTTGAGCCTCGCTAGATCTTCGCCCTGAAATAGAATCTCGCCTGCAGTAGGCTCGACCAAGCGATTGATGCAGCGGATAAGGGTTGATTTGCCAGTACCCGACGGGCCAATGATCGCAGTGATGCCTTCGCCCGCGATCGTGAGATCGATACCTTTCAATACGGGAACACCGCGTTTGTATTCCTTTACGAGCCCGCGAATTTGTATGGAGCGGTCGGTTTTCATTTTTTAGCTGCTTCTCCGGTTTTCGCCGATGCTTGCTCGCGCGTCTTGCGGGCCTCGAAGCCGTTGCGATTCAATGATTCCCCGCTGGCTTCGGCAACATTGCGCACCGAGGCGAAATCACGCTTGTAGTTTAGCGGCACAAACCGGTCTGGCCCACGGAAGGCAGCAGAGAGGTCGGACGGAAAGCGGAAGGTGAATGTGCAATCGGTGATTTTTTTCTGCAATGCTGGTTCGAGGTCATGCGCCACCGCGAGGCTGCCGGCCGGGAAAGGCTGGCTCTTGTAAATAATTCGCAGATCGTCGGGCTTCAAGGCGCCACGCTGCAGCATTCGGATTAGCACATCGTCTGCCACTGCTCCCGCATCGTAGTCACCATTGACGACACCCGAAACCGAATTGTCATGTTTTCCGGAATAGAGCACCTTGTAGTCTTTATCGGGAACAAGCCCTTCTTTTGGGAACAGGGCGCGTGGAGCGAGATTGCCCGAATTTGACGAGGGAGAAACATGGGCCACACGTTTGCCCTTTAGATCAGCGAGTGTTTTCAGGGGGCTGGCCTTCTTGACCACGACGACCAGATGGTATGCCGCCACGCCGTCTTTTTCAGTGCCGTGCGTCGCGATGGGCACAGCCCCACCGATATTTACTGCGAATGGCGTATCGCCAGCAGACAACAGACTCAGCTGGATACGTCCAGAGCGCAAGGCTTCAACCGTTGCAGCACTGGAATATACGGGCAGAAAGCGTACCGGTTTGCCGACACAGGCTTTCAGGTGATCCACATATGGCGTCCACAGTTTCTCGTACACCACCGAATCCTCCTGGGGCGAATAACTCAGCATCAGCGCCGCAGGGTTCTTCAGTTTTTTGGGGTCCGTTGGCGCGTCAGCGGTCATGTTGCCGTCTTCGTCGCAATAGATTGCGTCGAGATCACCACGATGTCGGCAACTGTCCTGGGCCGCAATCGCGAGACTGGTAAACGCGGAAAACGCGACCACCGTGAATCTGATCATGCAGAAAAAATGCCTCAGCATTCTCTCACCCTCATTGGCTCACCGAAGCTGCGCAGAGGGCATACCCAAGCCTCTTTGCGGAACGTGGTCGCGAAGCGGTAAATGACCGACACTCGGGCAATTTATTTCTTGCCGGCAGCAACGTCTTCCGCTTTTTTCTTTGCGGCCTCGGCTTCTTTTGCGGTCTGCTTGTCGTAATTGGA
>JANMZU010000446.1:0-2008 GCA_031383585.1 Betaproteobacteria bacterium | reverse complement strand
GCCGGCTGCGAGCTGGAAAGCTACGCCGCCGACATTACCCGCACTTTCCCGGTGGCCGGCAAATTCAGCGGGCCGCAGAAGGATATTTATGAACTGGTGCTGGAATCGCAGCTTGCCTGCATCAAAGCCCTGAAGCCCGGCGCGCCGTTCGGAAAATATCATGAAGTCGCGGTAAACGTGCTGGCGCAAGGACTAATCGACCTGAAACTCTGCAAGGGATCTCTCGCGAGCGTGGTCGAGAAAGAAACCTACAAGCAGTTCTATATGCATCGTGCGGGCCATTGGCTGGGGCTGGATGTGCATGACGCCGGTGCCTACAAACATCGCGATGGCAAGTGGGTTTCTCTGGAGCCGGGTATGGTGTTGACGGTCGAGCCGGGTTTGTACATTCGCCCTGCCGACAATGTGCCGAAGCACTTCTGGGATATCGGCGTGCGGATCGAGGATGACATTCTCATCACCAAAAAAGGCACCACCAATTTGACAGCGTCCTGTCCAAAGTCGGTGAAGGAAGTAGAGGCATTGACGGCGGATCACGCTTAGTCAACGACGTTACTTGAACGTGCACAACATCGTTGTCATCGGCGCTGGCCCCGTCGGCGCTACATTCGCACTGTTGGCAAAGCGCCAGGGTCTCAATGTTTCGCTGATGGAGGCCCGCGAGGGCCCCTCGCGTGAAACACGGTCGCTGGCACTTTACCAAGGCAGCCGCGATATTCTGACCGCGGCTGGCGTTTGGACTGCCGGATTGAAGGCGACGGAAATTCACGCCATTCACACCTCGCAAAAAGGCGGTTTCGGCCGTTCGCTGATCACCCGCGAAGACGGCGGCGTTCCGGCGCTTGGCTACGTGCTCTCGTATGCGGACCTGCAGACAACGCTTGATGAACGGCTTGAACAGGAACAGATCACGGTTGAGCGCGGCGCAGCTGTCAGCGTGTTCGAGGAGCAGGGCGATCACGTCGATTTGCGCTATGTACAGCAGGGCAGCGAGCATGTTTGCGCAGCTGCGTCCGTTGTGCTGGCTGATGGCGGAGCGAATCTGGGAAAACTCCCGGCGATTACCATTGCCGAGAAGGATTACGGCCAGGCAGCGTTGCTGGGACAAATCGAGACAGATAGCCCGCATCAAGGAACGGCTTATGAGCGATTCACACCAGAAGGTCCCGCGGCGCTGCTCCCGCACGGTCGCGAAAACGAATATTCGATGGTGTGGGTTTCTTCCCCTGAGCGCATTGAACAATTGAAGGCGCTCGATGACGTTGCGTTCCTGGCGGCGTTTCAGCAGCACTTTGGCTATCGCGCGGGGCGCTTCACCCGTATCGCCGGGCGGCGCAGCTATCCGTTGCGTTTGCGAACGGTCTCCAAGCGGGTGGTCGGCAATATCGCTGTGATCGGTAACGCGGCGCAAGCGCTGCATCCGGTCGCCGGGCAGGGCTTCAACCTCGGCTTGCGGGACGCCAGCGACCTCTCACGAGTGCTGGCTGAGGCCAATCGTCAGCACGCCTACAAAGCGGGCTTCGCGGCCGCGTTAACGAAGTATGGCAACGCGCGGCAGGGAGATGTGGAACGCAGTGTCGGCTTCACCGATTTTCTGGTTGGCGCGTTTTCCAATGACCACCTTGCCACGCGGGTGTCACGCGGACTGGCGATGGCGGCTGTCGATGTGCTGCCCTTCGCGCGCCGAGCGCTCGCGAAGCGCATGCTGTTTGGTGCGCTGAGATGAGCGCGAGCCTTGTTATTGTTGGTGGTGGCCCGGTCGGTCTCGCATTTGCGCTGGCCTGCTCGCGCCTGCCGGACATAGATGTGACTGTGGTGGAGCGCGGCGCCACGATGACGTCGATGCCTGTTGAGGCATACGATCATCGTGTCTATGCGCTATCGCCCATGTCCCTTGAGTTTTTGTCCGAGCTTGGCGCAGCGCCTGATTCCGAACGTGCCTCAGCAGTGCGGGCGATGCAAGTCTGGGGCGACGACTGCAAGAGCAAGCTCGATCTGGCCAAAGGGC
>JANMZU010000435.1:0-16276 GCA_031383585.1 Betaproteobacteria bacterium | reverse complement strand
GCGGCTTATATTCAACCGGTTTTTCCTCGGCATTGTTGTCCGTGGTGGCGACAATAGCCGCACCAGTACCAGCCGTTCCATCCTGGCCCGGCAAACCACTAGTCGGCGCGCCCTTGGACTTGGTTCCGTCTTTGTCTTTTTTCTCCGCTGGTAACAGTGATGCGTCAGACGCAGCATCTAGCTTGACCCTCAGCGCGTCGGCCGCTTTCTTTTCATCGTCACCAATAAGGTGTCTTTCCAGATCGGCTTCACGCATCGCCACCCGCTGAGAGCCGTCGTCGACAGCGACATCGGGAACAATACCCTTGGCTTGAATCGAGCGGCCATTGGGCGTGTAGTAACGCGCTGTCGTCAATTTGATCGCGCTATGGTTGCCCAAAGGCAATATTGTCTGGACGGAACCTTTGCCGAAAGTTTGTGAACCCATGATTGTCGCCCGCTTGTGATCCTGCAGAGCACCGGCAACAATTTCCGATGCCGACGCCGTGCCGTTGTTGACGAGGACAACCATCGGAACCTCTTTGATGGAAGGAGGGAGTTTGGCGAGGTAGTCTTCACGACCGGCGCTGCGCAAGTAGTTTTCTTTTCGCGCCAACAGCCGCATCTTGGAATCCTCGACGCGGCCATCGGTATACACGACGAGCGCATCTTTCGGCAGGAAAGCCGCCGATACGGCAACCGAAGCGTTCAGCAACCCGCCCGGATCGTTGCGTAAATCAAGCACCAATCCCTTCAACGCGCCGCCGTTTTGCTTGTACGCGTCAATGATGGCCCGGGTCATTTTCTCGCCAGTGTTTTCTTCAAACTGGGTGAGCCGGATAACAGCGTAGCCAGGCTCAATCAAACGTGACCGCACACTCTGAATTTCGATAACGGCGCGCTTGACGTTAAATACCAACTCCTTTGCTTCGCCACGGCGAAGTATCGTCAGCTTGGCTTCGGTGCCAGCTTCGCCACGCATGCGTTTCACCGCTTCGGTAAGTGAAATGCCGCGCAAGCTGGTTTCGTCAACCTTAATGATGAAGTCTCCCGCCTTGAGCCCGGCGCGGAATGCCGGCGTATCGTCAATTGGCGAAATCACGCGAACCAACCCGTCTTCCGATCCAACCTCAATTCCCAAGCCACCGAACTTGCCCGTCGTCGTCGTCTGCATTTCCTTGAATGCATCAGCGTCCAGAAATGCCGAGTGCGGATCAAGGCCAGTCAACATGCCGTTGATAGCCTCTTTGATCAATCGTTTGTCGTCAATTTCTTCGACATAGTCACTCTTGATTCGGCCAAAGACCTCCGAAAGCATGCGCACTTCTTCAAGCGGCAGATTCAGCATGGTGCTTTGCCGTTCAGCCACGGCTGAGAAGTTAAGGCTCAACATGACACCCGCGACTGCTCCCAGTCCTACAAGCCCACCCGCCTTCATTTTGCGGCTCAAGGCACTGCCTGGACTCTTCTCCGGTGTGTTGCTCATTCAAACCTCATGTCAATTGGCTTCATATTTACTCTCTTTCTCAGCGTCCGACCCATTTCATTGGATCGAACGGCTTGCCCTCATGGCGCAATTCAAAATATACACCCGATTCCAACGCGCCGCCTGTCGAGCCGACCGACGCTACCGTTTCACCGCTCTGCGTCTTGTCACCAACCTGTTTCAGCAATGATTCATTGTTGCCATAAAGGCTCATATAACCGCCACCATGGTCAACGATAAGCAAATTTCCAAAGCCGCGCAGCCAATCTGCGTATACAACCCTGCCGTCAGCTACCGCCTTCACCGCTTGCCCCACTTCGGTTCGAATGAACAACCCTTTCCAGGTTACGCCGCCATCTTCTCTTGGGCTACCAAACCGGCCACGAAGTTCCCCTCGCGCTGGCAATTTGAGTTTCCCCTTCAGCGTCTCGAATGCCCGACCGATAAATGAGGCATCTGCAACAGACTCTACGGGTTGACCTTTCTGCTGGATACGATCACTTTGTCGCTCCTTTCGTTCGTCGCGATCTCGCGCCAGCGCCTTTGCGAGCTGCTCAATCAGTTTGGCAAGCCGATCTTCATCGCGTTTCAGGCGGCCAACTTCGCGGCGATTCTTGCCGATGTCCGCCTTGATCTGACTGAACACTTTTTGTCTGGCCGCCCGCTCGCTCTGCAACTGGGAACGGGCTTGCTTTTGTGCTTCGGCGTTGATCGCCAACTCCTCCTGTTTGCTTCGGGCCTCGGATTCCAGCGCCGCCAGCTCCGCAAGGCTTTGTTTGAGTCCACCTATCATCGTTGCGCGGGCCCGCGACAAATAGCCGAAATAATGTATCTGCCGATCCACTTCTGCTGCATCCTGGCCGTTGAGCATTAGCCGCAGGGCATCGGCATTGCCGTATATGTATTGGTGCCGAATCGTACGGTCAAGCAGCGTTTGCTGGCCCGCAGCATCAGCGCGACCGGCATCGATGCGCCTCTTCAGCTCCGCAAGACTCTGCGCGATCCTGCCCTGTTCACGGGCCAGCGTTTGCAAGCCGCGATTAACTTCACTGATGGATCTTTCCGACGTTCGGAGCGCATCGGCGACCTCGTTGCGCGACTCTTCACTCTTGACGATGTCGCGCTGTAGATTCTCGATGCGTTCACGGAGCTGACTGAGTTCGGCTTTCTGGTTGGCATGGCTGGACGAGCAACTCGCTGAAAACACGATGACCGCGATGCAACGCGCGTACTTTTTCACCCTTAACTCGCCCCTGATGGCGCCAGGTTCAAGCTCAAGCCTTCGCCTTGCCTTGATTCGCCACTGAAGCTTGCGCCTTGGCCACTTCTGCCTGGTCACCAAGGTAATAGTTTCGTATTGGCCGCAGGTCATCACTCAATTCATAAACCAACGGCACGGCGGTAGGAATATTGAGCCCGACGATGTCATTGTCGCTTATGTGATCAAGGTGCTTTATCAGCGCCCGCAAGCTATTGCCATGCGCCGCAATGATGACGACTTTCCCTGCGCGCACTTGGGGCGCAATTTCCATCTGCCAATACGGCACCACCCGCGCCACGGTGTCTTTGAGGCATTCGGTTAAAGGCAGCTCTTCTGGCAGCAACGTTGAATACCGGGGATCACCAGCCGGACTACGTTCGTCTCCAGCGGCCAGCGCGGGGGGCGGCACATCGTAACTGCGCCGCCAAACGTGTACCTGATCATCGCCAAATTTGGCTGCCGTCTCGGCCTTGTTCAAGCCCTGCAGGGCTCCGTAATGGCGCTCGTTCAAACGCCAGTGCTTAACCACGGGAATCCACTGGCAGCCCATCTCTTCTTGCGCCAGCCACAATGTGCGAATCGCTCGGGTTAACAGTGATGTATAAGCGAGGTCGAATTCAATACCCGCCTCCCGCAGCAGTCGACCCGCGCGCCGCGCTTCCTCAACACCTTTGTCAGTTAAATCAACATCTTTCCACCCGGTAAAGCGGTTTTCAAGATTCCAGGTGCTTTCCCCGTGTCGCATTAGTACCAGTTTTTTCATTGAGTCATTCTCGATAAGGTCTTGTATTTAAGGTAAACATCCACATTTTGCCTAGTAGAAGTATTTACGGCGCAAGGCGAAATTGTTGCGACATGTTGGTAAAATATCAGGTTTTCGCAATCGGCTAAACGTTCATTCAAACGATTGGCTGGGATCTTCCCTTCGCTGCAACACTACATTTATCAACATATGACCGAGTTTATTTCACAAAACATCATGCTGGTTGTGCTGTTCATCACCAGTGGCGGAATGTTGCTGTGGCCGACGATTTCCAAAGCAACTGGCAATTCGCGGGAACTTGGCACGCTGGAAACCACGCGATTGATGAACACCGGCAACGCGCTGATTCTTGATATTCGCGGCACGACCGAGTTTGGCGTGGGCCGCATCCCAAGGTCGAAAAATATTCCGCTCGCCGAGATCGACAAGCGCATCGACGAGATCGTAAAGTTCAAGGATAAGCCGGTAGTCGTTACCACCAACGCAAATTCGGGCGCCGGCGCCGCACTTAAATTGCTAAAACGGCATGGTTTTGTCGAGGTCTATCAATTGCAAGGCGGATTTGGCGCCTGGCAACAAGCCAGCTTGCCAGTCGAAAAGTAATTTGACATCCCGTCATGCCTAAAATCACCATGTATCTGACCGGTGTTTGCCCTTATTGCCATATGGCAGAACGGCTTCTTAAATCCAGAGGCGTTGACGCAATCGACAAAATCCGCATTGACTTGGATCCGGCGCAGCGCGAAGAAATGATGATGAAGACTGGACGCCGGACAGTACCCCAGATCTTTATCGGCGAACGTCACGTTGGCGGTTTTGACGACTTGTCCGCGCTCGACAAATCCGGACAGCTTGCGCCGTTGCTCGCAGCCTGAAATTTTGTAACAAGCATAAAACTTAACGAGGAAAATTAAATGACCGACGCAACCACACAAGACAATCAACCCGTGTATTCAATTGAAAAGATCTATGTAAAGGATCTTTCGCTTGAAGTGCCTAATGCACCGCAAATATTCCTTGAGCGTGAAGCACCACAGGTTGATGTGCAATTGCATCACACGTCGAGCAAGGTGGATGAGGGCGTGTTCCAGACCGAACTAACGCTGACCATCACGGCAAAGATCGGTGAAAAAACCATGTTTCTGGTTGAAGCCAATCAAGCGGGTATTTTCGCGATCCGCAATGTGCCTGAAACTGACCTAGATCCAATCCTTGGTATCAGCAACCCGAACATCTTGTATCCCTATGTTCGCGAAACCGTGTCTGACGCCATTGTCCGCGCGGGCTTCCCGCCGGTCTTGCTCAATCCAGTCAATTTTGAAGCCCTTTACCAGGCTCAAAAGCAGCATGAATCTCAGCAGGCAGTTGCCACGCCGGAAGCGGCGCAGCTAGTTACGCACTAGGAGCAATTGATGCACAATGTGGTCATGAGAAAAATCATGTCCTGCAAAAACGCCGCCACCATGTGGGCGGCGTTTTGCTTGGTGCCAACACTGGCGTTGGCGCAACCCACTGCCTCGCCGGCATTGGCGCCCGCCACGTTATTCGGATCGATCGGCGAGAAGCCGGCAATTTTGTATGACGGCCTGTCGACCAAGGCAAACAAGATCTTTATTCTCTCCAGCTCTCACCCAGTTGAAATCTTGGTCAAGCTCGACAAATGGACAAAGGTTCGCGCTGGCGGGAACGCGATCGGCTGGATGGAAAATTCGTTTCTTGGCGACAAAAGATTCGTGCAGGTGAGCGGGTCCACTGCTGAAGTTCGCGCGGCCCCCAATGGCAGTGCAAGTATCGTTTTTGAAGCTCAGCGTAGCGTCCTTTTGGAGGCCAGCGGACCCGCCAGCATTGACGGCTGGCTGCCCGTTCGGCACCGCGATGGTCAGACCGGTTTTGTGCGGCTTACGCAAGTCTGGGGCGCATGAAACTTGTCGTGCTCGGTGCAGGCGCATGGGGTACAGCGCTGGCAATGTCGTTTTCGAATCGGCATAACGTAACGCTTTGGAGCCGTGACGAGGCGCATGTGGCCGAACTGGCGGCTTCGCGCCAGAATCAGCGATATTTGCCAGAAGTGATTCTGCCCAATTCGATCGACGTCGAGAAGAAACTGGACCTTGCGCTCGCCAATGCGGATTTGGCGCTGATCGCCACCTCGACGACCGGTCTTGGCGCCACAACGGCTTTGCTTTCTCACCAGTCTCCCAAGTTGCCGATCCTGTGGGTATGCAAGGGATTTGACAAGGCGACCGGACTGCTGCCGCACGAAACAGTCGGTCAATTGGTCGGGGCGAATTCCGGGATTCACTTTGGGGCGCTGAGCGGACCAAGTTTCGCGCTTGAAGTCGCCAGGGGATTGCCGTGCGCGTTGACGCTAGCGTCCACTGACCTGCACTTCGCGCGTGAAATGACTGCACAACTTAATGGCCCGACGCTGCGCATTTATTCCAGCGACGATCTGGTCGGCGTCGAACTCGGTGGCGCGCTCAAGAACGTGATGGCCATTGCGGCGGGCATCTGCGACGGCATGCAACTTGGCATGAACGCCCGCGCCGCACTCATTACCCGCGGGCTGGCGGAAATCGTTCGACTCGGCGTGGCCATGGGTGGCAAGCCTGAAACTTTCATGGGCCTGACAGGGTTGGGCGATCTGGTATTGACGGCGACGGGGGACCTATCTCGCAATCGGACCGTCGGCGTGCATTTGGCACAGGGCAGAAACCTGGATGCCGTCCTTGCCTCTCTAGGACATGTAGCCGAAGGCGTGAACTCCGCGCAGACGGCACTGGCGTTGGCAAAAAAACATCGCGTCGATATGCCAATAACTGAAGCCGTGAACGCCGTTCTATTCGCGCATGCTGATCCGCGCGAAACGGTTCGGCGCCTACTATCGCGGGACGCCAAGGCTGAGTCTGCGTAACCCGTAGAAAGCAACCGCACGTTGATCACAGGTTGCAATCACAAAAAGTTTCATTTTCAAATCCACCGGAGCAAACTAAATGAACAAGAGTTCCAGCGCAAAATCCACCAAGCCAAAGCCCGAATCCAAGCCGCCCGCTGCCAGCAAGCCAGAAGCCAAAGCGGCAAAGCAGGCGGCGCAGGCGCTATTGAACCCTCGCATTACTGCGGCACAAAAAGCCGAGGTTTTGATCGAAGCGCTGCCTTATATCCGCCGCTTCTGGGACAAGAATATTGTCGTCAAATACGGCGGCAATGCAATGACTGAAGTTGCGCTGCAGGAAGACTTTGCCGAAGACATTACCCTACTCAAGCTGATCGGCATGAATCCGGTTGTCGTCCATGGCGGCGGCCCACAGATCAATCGTACGTTGGAGAAGATCGGCAAGCAGGGCCACTTCATTCAGGGCATGCGCGTCACCGACGACGAGACGCTGGATGTGGTCGAAATGGTGCTGGGCGGACTGGTCAACCAGGAAATTGTCACACTCATCAACAAGGCTGGCGGCAAAGCCGTTGGACTCACCGGCAAAGATGGCAACTTCATTCACGCCCGCAAGATGACAATTATTTCGAAGGAAGACAAGCGCAAGAAAATCGACATTGGCCTGGTGGGCGAGGTCGTCAAGATTGACACGGCCATCATTGACTTGCTCGACAGTGAGGACTTCATTCCCGTGATAGCGCCACTGGGTGTTGACGAAAAAGGTACCGCCTACAACATCAATGCCGATGTCGTCGCCGGAAAAATTGCTGTCGCGTTGCAAGCCGAGAAATTCATCCTCCTAACCAATACCGCAGGCGTACTGGACAAGAAAGGCAAAGTCCTGACCGGCCTGACCGCAGCCAAAGTGGCGGAATTGATTGAGGACGGAACCATTTCGGGCGGTATGTTGCCGAAAGTTGATTGCGCCCTCGATGCGGTCAAGAATGGCGTCAAGACCGCGCACATCATTGACGGACGAGTGCCACACGCGCTGTTGCTGGAGGTATTGACCAGTGAAGGCGTAGGCACGCTCATCCGTGGAGCTAGTGCGAATCGCGGCCAAACTTGACATTGAAGTTTCAGCGTCGCTAAATATTCAAAGTCAAGCAATGGCGCGGCTCCCAGGCAGAAAGCGCCTGAAACGCCGCGACAGCTATTGAGTTTGTTTCTTTCTAGTAGCGCGTGCGGAACTACGTTGCTTTATTCAGCCCGCGGACCTTACGCTCCCATGTAGTCCTTTTTGCCAACCTCCAGCCCGTTGTGGCGCAGGATGGCATAGGCCGTCGTGACGTGGAAGAAAAACTGTGGCAAGGCATAGTGCACTAAGTAGGCATGGCCGGTAAATTTGCGTTCCTTCGGCGTACCCGGGCGCAGCACAATTTCGCGGTCTTCCTGACCGTCGATCTGCGCGGCAGTAAAGTTATCCAGAAACGCGAGCGACTTTGCCAGATGCGCCTGCAACTCGGCAAAAGTCTGTTCATCGTTCTCCGCCGTCGGCACCTCAACCCCAGCCAGGCGTGCAGATACGCCGCGCGCAAATTCGGTGGCGATCTGCACTTGGCGGATCAGCGGAAACATGTCCGGAAAAAGCCGCGACTGCAATAGCGCATTCGGGTCGATCTTCTTTTCGGTGGCATGTGCCTCCGCCTTGCTTAGGATTGCGGCCATGCTGGTGAGCATTTGCCGGAAGACGGGGACAGATGCGGAGTAGAGAGTTATTTGCATGAAAATTCCTGTTGAGGAGAGAGGTTGAAATGCGACTGCCAGCATAGCCTATTGACGTGACTTCGGATTGCCATACCCAAGACCTGATGTTGTGATTTGCCATCTCGCTAATCCCAACGCTTAGCAAACCCCAGCCAGCCCATCACCCATCGCGCGAATCCATATGCAACCCAGGAAATGGTGCGATCACGCCAGCCGCGTTTCAGCCAATCGGCTGCCTGAAGCTGGGTCGCGTTCGTTCGAATTTCGTCCATCAGCGATGCACGCAAGGTGGAGGCGAATGTTTGATCAAACACCACCACATTGGCCTCGCGATTGAGGAACAGGCTGAAAGGATCAAGATTGCTCGAACCTACGGTGGACCACTCGTCATCGACCACGGCGACCTTGCCGTGCAGCATGCTTCGGTGATATTCAAAAATAGTGATGCCTGCACCAAGCAATTGTGTGTAGAGAGCACGCGTGGCCTGTTGCAACATGGGATGGTCAGCGCGGCCCTGTAAAAGCAGGATCACGTTGACACCGCGCTTTGCAGCTGCCATCAGTGCGCGACGAAAATGTCTCCCTGGCAGAAAGTACGGACTGGTAATCAGCACCTCACGGCGAGCATTGCCGACTGCCGCAAGGTACGCGGCTTCGATGTCGCGGCGATACCGAAAGTTGTCGCGAACAACGAACGAAACCTTGGTACCACCCTTTTGCGTTTCCCTCTCCAAGGCCGGGGGAACATGGACCGGGAACCTCGGCAGGGGAAATTTTTTGTCGCGCTGGCCAAATTTCCACCGTGAGACAGTTCGCCAAAGCCGCGCCATTTCCAGATAGATATCGGCCAGTACCGGCCCTTCTATCCGCACTGCATAGTCGTAGCGCGGGAATTCCGACATCGACTGGCTCAAGTCATCGATCAAATTTATTCCTCCGACGAACCCGATCCGGCCATCGACCAACGCGATCTTGCGGTGCACACGCCGCAGCCGACTCTTTTTCAGGTTGAATATCCTGGGTTCGGGGCGAAACATCAGCAACGAAATGCCGTCCGACTGCATGCTCTCGAAGAATGCGCGCGGCGTATTATGCGAACCGACGCCGTCGACCAATACTTGCACGCTGACGTTGCGCTGCGCTGCGCGTTTCAGCGCATCGGCGATTGACGCACCCGTGGCGTCATCGCAAAAGATATACGTTTCAAGCCGGACTTCGACGGACGCGGCGTCGATAGCGGCGATAAGGGCGGGAAAGAACGCATCGCCATTCTTGAGCAGAGTGAGGTGGTTGCCCGGGACGACACGTAAGCGACGCAGCAGTTTCACTTACCTGGCCGTAGCGTCACCGTCAGACCAACGTGATCCGACATTCTGTGCCACTTCACACCGTTTACATCGCCGTGCAATCTAGCCGACTGTTCAACCTCTAAGCCTCGCACGTAGATGCGGTCCAAGGTAAAGACCGGCAGCATTGCGGGAAAGGTGCGGGCGGGCCTGCCGTGCGTGTGCTCAAAGACTTCAACCAAACCCAGCGCCTCATTCAAGCGCTTGCTGGTACCGCTGGTCTTTGCCCGCCAGTCGTTGAAATCGCCTGCAACCAGCAGCGGCCCATCATGTGAGGCCTCATGCAGGAATTCGATCAGGCGCTCGACCTGCATTTTGCGGCTGCGCGCAAACAGCCCCAAGTGAATACACACACAAGTCAGCGGCGTTTGCCATCCCGGAATGTCGATACGCGCCATCAAATGGCCGCGCGCCTCATAACGGTGATGCGAGACATCGCGATTGACCCAGTTAATCACCGGAAACGCGGATAGGATGGCGTTGCCGTGGTCGCCGCCTCTATGGGCGGCGTTAAGGCCGTAAACGAGATCGGTATAGCGTCCTTCCGCGATATGCTCGTGCTGAGCAAGCTCCGGCCAGTTGTCGAACTTGCCTTCGTTTTTTTCGTGCACGCCTTGCACTTCCTGCAAGAACACAATGTCGGCATTTAACGATTGCACCTTTTCACGTACGTCGTGAATCACCAGGCGGCGATTGAGTGGACTCAAGCCCTTGTGGATGTTGTAGGTGGCGACGGTGATGCGTTCAGTCATGGGTTGCTTTTGGTTCAATTGCACTAGCTGCTGCACGCCGTGGCAGATCGAGTATCGCGGCGCGATTAGTTGGCGAAAAACACAGGGGCGCTGCCTTTTCGTATGACAGCCACACATACTGCAGATGCTCACGCGCGCTTAGTGTGACAGCGACGCGATCAGGAATCTGTAGGCCAAACACGTGTTCAGTGTTGTGAGTGACGCCTGGCGCGTATCGGTGTTGCCAGATCGGATAGATTTCGTAGATATTCTCCTGCTGCCAGTCGACGAGGCTGGCTCCTGATTGAGTCGGGTCGATTCCGGTCTCTTCCATCACCTCGCGTGCCGCCGTTTGGGCGATAGCCTCCCCTGCCTCCTCACTGCCTGTCACCGACTGCCAGTAACCCGGACGGTCTGCACGCTCGATCAGGAGCACCTCCAATTTGGAGGTGTGAATGACGACCAGCGCGGAGCGCGGAACTTTGTATGGTTTGACAGTATTCATGACGTGATTGTAAAGGCTGGCGAGCACACGAGTCGCGTAAGGCGTCTGATAAAATGTGTTTCAGTTTTGAGAGTCCGCCTTGTCTTCCCAGCCGTCGACCGTTTCCTCCCTGCACATGCCGTTGTCTCGCGCCAGCTATCTCAAGGGCGCCGCCTGGGGCCTGTTCGCCATCTCGATCTGGGTCGGCTGGATACTTCTCACGCGCTACGGTGTGACGACCACACTCTCGGCATATGACATCACGGCTTTGCGATTCGCTTGCGCTGGCTTGCTGCTGGCGCCGGTGGTTTACCGGCAGGGTTGGGGTGTGCGTAAGGTTGGCATCAAAAAATGGCTCGTCATCGTCAGCTGTGCTGGGGTTCCATACGTCTTGATCGCGTCCAGCGGCTTGCAATTTGCGCCCGCGGCGCATGCCGGCGCGCTCATCCCTGGCACGATGCCGCTGTGGGCGGCTCTGCTGGCGATGTATTTTCTGAAAGAGAAAATCACCGGCGTACGCAAGCTCGGGCTGATGCTCATTCCCATCGGCATCTTCATCTTTGTCGGTACCGGGCTCACGGATTTTGCCAGCGGCAACTGGCGTGGGCATCTGCTGTTTCTTGTTGCCGCCATGAGCTGGGCAAGCTTTACGGTCGCGATGCGCTCAGCGGGCCAGTCCGGCTTCACACCGCTGCAGGCGGCTGCCGTAGTATCCGTTGTGTCCGCAGTGATTTATCTGCCGTTGTACCTGCTGTTTCTCCCACACCGGATCATGCAGGCGCCAATCGGCCCGATTGTCATACAGACGCTTTACCAGGGCATTTTCGTGAGCATCATTTCGTTGTTCGCGTACGCGCGAGCGGTGTCGATTCTGGGAGCTTCATTGGGCGCCAGTTTCGCTTCGCTCGTGCCAGTGCTCGCAATGCTGTGCGCGATTCCACTGCTGGGTGAATGGCCCAGAGCCAGTGATTACGTCGGCATTGCAGCGATTACCTTTGGTGTGTTTTTGTCTTCGGGGGCATATCAGGCAATCCTTAGAAAGGCCGACTAGTCGGCGTCATTTCTCACCTTCTCCTTTGCGACAAGGGCACACTTGAAGAGAAGCAGTGGGCAGGGGTGAGGGGTGAGGGGTGAGGGGTGAGGGGTGAGGGGTGAGGGGTGAGGGAACGTAACCTATTTTTCTGCCACAAAGTAACAAAGCTGCTTGTCGTAATACTGCCCCATCCCGCGCGGTTGAAGACCGGCCTTCATCAGAACACTTTTCGACGCCTCGTTTTCCGGATGCGTGAGCCCGACGACGCGATTCAGCCCCAACACATCCATCCCGTAACCCACCAGCGCACGCGCGCCCTCAGTCGCGAGACCGCGCCCCCACGCTGATTTGCAGAGTCGATAGCCGACCTCCACTTCGACCGTCTTCGGGATGTAGATGAGCGCATACGCGCCGACAAAGCGATTCGACTTTTTTTCCTCGCCTATCCACAATCCCAAACCGGGGAACAACTCGTAGACCTTCAGGATTCGTCGTATTCGTGCCTCGCTTTGCACACGCGTCCACGGCGAGCCATCGCCGATGTAGCGCATGACGTCAGGATCGCCGTTGATGCGCGCCATGTCGTCGAGGTCCGACAATTTGATTCGCCGGAGAGTCAGCCGCTCGGTCTCGAGCAAAGAATTGTTGAGGTTCATGTTTGGCGCGGGATTTAGGTACCGTTTGTCTCCACGCTACTGCCGCATTTTTGCGACTATATCCGACGTCCCGCTGAACCATGCGTGCGGCATATGTGGCGTGCGATGCGCACCGACAGCATTGCCATTTGCGTCGATACCGATGAAACCGACATCCGCATCGAAATCGCGGCCGAGTCCATCGAGCACCGCGGCGATACTGGCCTCTAGAGTCATCCCCTTTTCGACGTTATCCGAAATCTGCCGCGTCGCCATCGAACGAATCACGTATTCGCCTGTACCGGTAGCGGAAGCCGCCGCAAATTTGGACGCATACGTGCCGCAGCCGGGTAGCGGCGTATCGCCAACGCGGCCAACCAGCTTCATCGTAACCCCACCGGTCGAGGTGCAAGCGCACAAAATACCGTTTTCATCCAGCGCCACTGCGCCGATGGTGCCGCCCGCATACTCTGGATGACTCATGAGAAATTTGCGAATCTTCAAGGCACCCTGGCCATCGGTGCCCACAACGACGGCTAGTTTGGCTTTCTTGTCGAGCCAGTCTGCGTGCCGCGCAGACGTGATCGGATCGTAATCGGTGTGACCCATCACGCGCGCGAAACGCGTCGCGCCATCGCCGGTGAGCATGACGTGATCGGTTTCCTCCATCACCTGCCGCGCAACGATTATTGGATTCTTGACACGCTGTAATCCCGAAACCGCGCCGATCCGCGCGGCATCGGAAACCATCACGCAGGCATCGAATTCCACGAAGCCATCGAAATTTAATACCGCACCGGTTCCGGCGTTGAAAATGGGATTGTCCTCGAGCACCAGAGACGCGGCAACTGCTGCATCGAGCGCGCTGCCCCCGCTTTCAAGAATCCTCCGGCCCGCCGCGACCGCCGCCGTCGTGCCGCGAATGGCATCGTCATCCGAACCCGGGCGCCAGCTGCCTGCGCCGCCGTGAACGATCAAGGCAATAGTCATGTGTTACTCCAGAAATGTAAGGTGCAATTATATGGGGTGGGTAGGCCAAGCTGAAGGTAAAGAGTGAGACACTAGCACTGGCGCGGTGTTTCAAGGACAAATGCCCTGTGATGCTCGCCAATACTAGTGTTTCATTTTTTTTACGATTGGCATGCTCATGCATGCTCGTCGTCTTACTGCGCTCACAAATCGCCCGATGAAATGCCGACCACCAATGAGCGACAGCCCCGAGCAAAGGAAACACGCATCCCGCGGCAAGCGCCGCGCGCTGCTAGCAGTCGGCATCGCGCTATGCGTACTGTTTGTATATCTACTCGGCTGGCGAATTGCTGGAATTTCAAGCGAAAGTGCCTCGTCCCAAGCGGTCCTGAAGCGTGAAAAAGCGATAAACGCGCTACTGAATTCAAACACTACCCGCGCACCCGATGCGCGCATGGCGCGACAGCAAAATTCATCAGCCGATTCGCCTGCCTGGAAGTCGATTCTGGACAACCTCGCGTTGCTGTTGAAAGGAGACAAGGTCGAAGTGTGTGGGCTGAATGATTTTGATGCAGCACTATTCATCGCCGGCGATTCCGAGACCAGTACGCGTGCGTTCAAAACAACGATGGCGCAGTTGATCGGCAAACTCTTGGCCGGGGGTAACCCGGCAGAGCGAACGCAAGCACTTTACATTCAGGCGCTTCTGCCGGTTTGGAGCCGGCGCATTGAAGATGGCGGGAAATATCGGATATGCGGCGCTGACATTGAGTGTAGGGGGAAATTGATAAATGCAAACATACTTGCTGGCGCAATACCGGACCAGACGCCGGCCGCCGAACCGCTCGTCAAGCTGGCGTTGGCCAGTCGGGATCCCGATATCATTGCCGCCGCGATTTATGCTTGCCAGGGCACCCGCGCTGGAGCATGCGGTGCAGTCAGTATTGCCGACTGGCTAGCTGTTGACGCAGACAACGCTGCGGCGTGGCTCATGATGGCAAGCGACGCCATGTCTCGCAATGACAAGTCGGCGCGCGATGATGCCTTGCGCCGCGCTGCTATGGCGCCCGGTTACGATTTACGCGCTCCCTCGCTGGCATCGGTAACAAATTCGGACCTGGTTGCAGCACAATCGCCAATCGTGCAATTTGAAATCCTCAATCAACTTGCCATATCCAATATTGTCCCGGCACTCCCGCTAAGCTACCCGTTGATCGGCCCTTGTGTTCGCGACATAAACAATGCAACCCATGAGGCGCGCAAAGCCCTCTGCGATACGCTCGCCAACAGATTATTGCAACACGACGAGAGTCTGATGGGATTGACGATCGCCATTGCGATTGGCACAAAGCTCGGTTGGGACACGCGCCGAATGCAGGCGCTGCAAGACGAAAAGGCAGTCGGTCTTGGCTGGATGAGCGACGCTTCTCCAGGCGGGAACATGTTCAGTTGCAAGCATCTCGCGCAAAGCAATCTGCTCAGTCAAAAAGTACTCACGAAAAGCGAGCGGCAGATCGTACGCGACGTTGTCACCAATAGCGGCAAGTCGCTTGCGGAAGTGGCCAACGAATATCGCGTCAGTTATCCAGGCTTGAGCAAGTAAGTAATGCACTTGCTGCATGAGGCGATGCTACGCACCCACTGGTTTCACACCTCTACTTCTTTGCGCCAACCCAGTCCTGCCGGTCGTAATCGTAGCTAAGCATCACCGGCTCGGAGCGGTTATCGCCAGTAGGCGACGGACAGCGAATCGTCACCGGGTGGCCGGGGCGCAAATAGGCTTGCGCAGCCAACTTGGCAAATACGAGAGTGTCGCCGACCCGCTTGGGCTCATCGTTGACAAGGACTACAAACGCGGTCTGACGTGACATAGGGCCAACTTTTCATCTAGTGGGCGTTGAGTGTGGCACACCTCGCAGCCGACAGTCGGTTTATCTGCAAGCTGGTCACTTGCACGCTGGGATTCGGGTGCTTGCGCAAGCCATAATGGCACATCGCTGTTCCCACCACCAAGGAGCCAAAGCCATGTCTCGCGCCATTCTCGACGAAGCCCACATTCACGCGGCGATACGCGAAAAAATAGCCAGCCATCACGCCGACATCATCGATGAAGTTCGCGCTGCGATTGGGGCGCATCCTGTCGTTGTCGTCGGCATGACGCAAAATCCGATGCCGAAAAAGGCCCGAAAGGCACTCGATGCAGCGGGAATTGCTCATCACTATCTGGAGTACGGCAGCTACTTCAATAATTGGCGGCGGCGCAATGCGCTCAAGATGTGGAGCGGCTGGCCGACGTTTCCGATGGTGTTCGTCAAGGGTGTATTGGTCGGTGGCGCCGAGGATGTGGGGCGGTTGATCTCGAACGGGGAACTGAAAGCGATGCTCGCCCGCTGACGGAAATGCCTCGGCTGAAACACGTCGGATATCCTGACGCAACAAACAATCCAAGTAAGTGATGGTACTTATTCGGGACTCCCCTGTCACCCATGCTCCATGGCTCGCCTGATAGTTGGACCAGTCGCGCACTCCGATTCATAAACCACTAGACAAGGTTGCGCCTTGCGGTACCCGCGCGGATACCTGACAATCTCCGTTGCGGTTATTTAGTCGCAAACAACCGCTCTCAAGAACAGAGGGGCGCAGGCTTTGCGCCACTCAATCATCTCTCCATCGACAGGGAATCTGCTCATGACAATGCCCGCCTACCCGAAAACTCTCAAATCCTCACCCGCCATGCGCCGCGCGGTGCTGATCGCCCTCTATGGTGCCATTGCGATACCTGCCGCGTCTGCCCAGACCGCGCCTGCTGCTCCGAAGAAGGACGAACCGGCCGTGGTCGAAACCATTAATGTCGTCGGATCCCGCCGCGCCAACGCGTCCTCCACCGATACCCCGGTGCCGGTAGATTTCATCCCCATGACCAAGGTGGCTGAGCAAGGCGGGC
>JANMZU010000418.1:0-2439 GCA_031383585.1 Betaproteobacteria bacterium | reverse complement strand
GACGTAGCAGTCGTTCGCTGCGACCGTTGCGACTGCGCCCGTCCCGCTGCAGGATCTCGATGTGCCCTTTGTGGTTTCGGCTCCGGTGGTCACGCGGACGATGCTGGAAATGGCCAAGGTGACGCAGAGCGACTATGTAGTTGATCTGGGTTCCGGCGACGGCCGCATTGTCTTTCTCGCTGCACGGCAATACGGCGCGCGCGGCCTCGGCGTCGAGATCGAACCGCGTCTGGTGGAAACAGCGCAGGCAGACGCACGAAAGCTCAAGCTCGAACACTTGGTCACGTTTCGCAAACAAGACCTGTTTGCCACCGATCTTGGTGCCGCAACGGTGATCACCATGTACCTGCTGCCGGACGTCAACCTTGCCCTGCGGCCAAAGCTGCTCGGCCTCAAACCGGGAACACGAATCGTCTCCCATGACTGGGATATGGGCGACTGGCTCGCGGACGAAACGCGCACCGTCGACAATCCTGAAAAGTCCCTCGGCCTCGACAAGCAGAGCCGCGTCTATTTGTGGATCGTGCCGGCAAACCTGGATGGCAAATGGTGCGCCCAGCAAAGCAAGACCAACACCGAGCCCGCGATGAACGTCGAATTGCGTCTCGACCAGCGCTACCAAAGGCTCGATGGCGTGCTCACGGCAAACGTCGCGGGCAATTCGCGCGGACTCAACGTCCAGTTCCGTGCCACGCTTAACGCTGGCCGATTCGTCATCCCGCACAGTGACCGGGACAGCGGTGTAGCTGCCGTGGCCAATGGCGACACCATCGTGCTCGACGGCGAGGCATATGGGCTTGCGTCGAGCCTCGTCTTCAAGCGCGCGGGAAAAGCAGACGCGGTGTGCGGATCGTCAAAGCGCTCAAATCAAGTGGCAGACCCGAGTTCATTTGTTCGTCGGGTTTGAGCGCGGCTGTGAATTGCAACACTCGCCCCAAACTCAAGCACTAGTGCGGCTTCCGGCGGCAAAAGGCTTGAAGACACGCGCGGAATGGCGATCTACAAGTTTTCGTGAACGATGACGCCTTCAATTGCATCGACCGGACCGCGCCAGGGAGCAAGCGCTATCAGTCGTTTGGTTTCAGCGATGCCCGCGTCCATGCGGGTGCGGATGCCGGTTGGCGTGAAATCGATGTCCTTTAATTGATCCTCGCCTTCACGCGGCGGCGACACCAGCGGCACCACATGCATCACCGTCCCGCAGCCCCACGAAGCCAGCTCGCGAACCGTCGCCGAATCGGCGGCCTTGCCCGGTACCTGCTTGGCAAGTTCGCGGATGATATGGCGCAGGTGATGGGTCTGCTTTTGCCGTGCAATGTGGCTGTGGGCGCGGCTCGCATACTGAATATCCTTTTCCCGGCCCATGACTTCCCACAGTGATTGCGGCTCGGGCCCGTCCGGGTTCCAGAGGTTCACCGTAAAGATCAGCGAACTGCGTCGCGGATTGTCATCGAGCACCGCTTCAATCGGTGTGTTGGAGTAAATGCCACCGTCCCAGTACGGTTCGCCGTCGATGCGCACTGCTGGAAACGCCGGTGGCAACGCGCCCGAGGCCATGATGTGGTCGACGATTATGGTCTCGTCGCGGCTATCGAAATAGCGCATCTCGCCGGTTCGGGCGTTTACTGCGCCAACCGTCAGGCGCGTGTGCTTGCTGTTGAGGTAATCAAAATCGACCAGCTCGTTGAGCGTATCGCGCAGTGGTGCGGTCGAGTAGTGCGCGGCCTGCTCGATGCCGACACGGGCATGCGTGCCAAGCAGGCCATTCTGATTTGGCGTAAAAAAAGTCGGCACGCCGCGCAAGATGGTGCTGACGCTGGCGAGCGCATTGCCGAAAGCCGAGAACTGGGCAGGCAGCTCGGGCCCGGCATTTTGCTGCAGCCCCTCCCAAAAAGCGTGCAGACGTTCGAGCCGGCGTTCTGGCGGATTGCCAGCGATGATCGCGCCGTTGATCGCGCCAATCGACGTGCCAATCACCCAGTCGGGCTCAATCGCGGCGTCGTGCAGCGACTGGTAGGCGCCCACCTGAAATGCGCCCAACGCGCCACCGCCCTGCAGCACCAGCACGACCTGGCCGGGCAAGGGAATGTCCGGCTTGCGAGTGGCGGAGTTAGACGGATTGCGGGAAGCTACACGTTTTCGGCTGGCGGTCTTTGTCATGCTGCAACTCGCAATGTAGTCGTGGTGAGGGGAACTGGTGGCGGCTGTGGTGTCGCCGAAAAATGCCTGCGGCCGACTGGGCTACGTCAATCCAAGGCTGGCGATTACGTCGAAGTCTACTGTGCTGGTGATTGAGTGGGTAGGTGATTTGTCTTCGCTTTGGTTTCGCTATCGATAGTAGCGATGTTCGAAATTCTTGCATTCGGCCGCTACGAGCCCCGTTGTTTTCCTTTGATCACCAGCGCAATACCGCCCAATATCGCCATCGATGCCAGCGCC
>JANMZU010000399.1:0-8903 GCA_031383585.1 Betaproteobacteria bacterium | reverse complement strand
TTCACCCCTTCTCTTTCGACCTAAAGTGCGACAAGTCGAACGCAAACTTTCCATTTCGACCTGTGGACAGCGTCAGTGCTTGTGTTTACGCCAGAGGCTGCTATTGGATTTACAACGCAAGGATGGCCGTCGCGACGGCATCAAGGCAGCGCAATTCCCTGCACCAACGCCGCATTCTCGGGCGCGCGTATCGCTTTATCGAGCGCCTGAATCGCGCGCTCATGCTCTTGCATAAAGTACATCGTGAAGTATTCGCCGATGAAAAAATATTGCGCTATCGGGGCCATGATTGCGCGCTCCCATGCGGCGGTCACTTCTTGAAGGTTCAGCATTCGGCCTCGGCCGCCAACCTGAACGTCCACCTGCATGCGCTGGTGCTGGATGGCGTGTTTGGCAATGTGGGCGCCGCAGGCACATCAGGCAAGCCGGACGAGAGCATGCCTGCACCCGCCGCCGCACCCATCCTCCACGCTGCCGCTGCACCCACCCACGCTGCGCTGCGAGCGTTACTGGGCTGCGGTCATCACGCGTATCTTGCGGCTGCTGACACGCCTGGGTCATCTTAATGAGGAGGATGGCCAGACCACGCTGGCCGGCGGCATCACTGATCCGGATGACGTGATGACCCCCTTGCAAGCGGCCGCCGCCCACTACCGCATCGCGCAGGGCCCGCGTGTGGGGCAGAAGGTGCTAAGCCTGCAGTTCGTACCGCGCCGACCGGCACGAGGTGATGAATCCTCGCCGACACTCTGCGCCAACGCGCACGGGTTCAGCCTGCACGCCGAGGTACGCATGGCAGCCGATGATCGGCGTCGACTCCAACAACTCTGCCGCTACATTATCCGCCGGCGATTTCCAACGAGCGCTTGAGTGTCAACCGCGCCGGGCAGGTGGTGCTGAAGCTCAAGACGGCGTGTCATGACGGCACCAGCCACCATGTGATGGAGCCGATGGAATTCATGCAACGCCTGGCTGCACTGGTGCCGAGACCGAGGCTGCACCTGATCCGCTTTCATGGCGTGCTGGCGCCGAATGCGAAGCTGCGCCTGGGGGTGGTGCCGGTGCCACCACCGCCTGCGACCAAACCGGCACACGCAGACGATTGCGCCCACCTGTCAGCCGGGAGCGCAAAGGGGCGCATGCGTTGGGCGCAATTGTTAAAGCGAGTGTTCGATATCGACATTGAGCACTGCCCTCAATGCGGCGGGCAACTCAAACTCATCGCAGCCATCGAAGAACCAGCCGCCATCGCCCGCATCCTCACCCATCTGGGACTGGCTGCGCAACCGCCACCGCGCGCGCCGGCGGTGCGGATGGATCTGTGTCAGGCGGCGTGAGGTGTGAATCCGGACTGGATTTTGAGAGGGCTGGGGGAGGTGTAGGGTCTCCGCTCGGACGGTCGCTCAGGTGGCGCGGAAATCAGGCGAGTCAAGCTAGAAAAAGCCAGCGATGTTGAGCGAACCGTGGGTTTTTAGAGCCTGTGCAAGGCTGTGACCGCTTGACGTTCGTCGAACGCGCTCGGGAATCTTGAAAAAGGGCGTTTGAAATTCCTATGCCCTATGCCCCCCCACAACGCTAACATCGTACGCGCACACGCTACCGGCACTTACACCTACACCTACCAGTCGATCGCCGATCACATCGGGATACACTTCACGCCTGTCGGCAGGGCCGCGGTCTGTCACTGAGGTTATCCAGGCACATGGTAATACTTTGTTTGACAGTTTTTAGATGCTTGTGTGATACTCAAATCCCGCTCAATGCACAAAGGTGAAAGCCATGGAACTGGTTGTTCGAAAGATGGGGAACTCACTGGGGCTAACCTTCCCGACCGCAATATTGCGCGACCTGAATATCACCGTTGGCCAGTCATTCGAGATGAAAAAAGGCGCGGGTGGCACCTTGGTGCTGCGACCGAAAGCAACGAAAAAAAAATACTCTGCCGCCGGGTTAAACGCTTTGTGCAATCTCAAAGCGCCGATGCCCGATGATTTGCTGGCTTGGGACAGCATGGCGGCTGTGGGAACAGAGACCCTGTGAGCCGGCAGAAAACTCTTCGGCAAGGCGATATTCTGGCGATCTCACTCGACCCCACCCTCGGTACCGAGATGCGCGGCACACGTCCGGTGCTGGTGTTATCAAACTCAGAATTCAATCGCAATGGGCGCGCGCTGGTAGCGCCCATCACGCGAGGCGGGAATTGGGAGCGCGTAGCAGGATGGGCGGTGCCGCTCACGGGATCGGGCACCGCGACACAAGGGGTCGCTGTGGTGAGCCAGTGTCGAGTTCTTGATCTGGCTGCACGGAGTGCGAAAAAAATTGAAGCGGTGCCGTTTGGAATTATTGAAGAGGTGCTGGCGAAATTGCAGGCGATGATTGATGCTGATTGATTGCAAAAATTCTAATCCTGACCCGTTTTACTTGTGGTGTCTGTCCCCATGGGTAATCCTGTACCCCCACGCCGCCAATGAGTCACCTACAAATCAGCAAACACATCAGCGCTGACTTTCTCGCCGAAATCGAAAAGGACTTTGAGTCGATACTGGTGCAGCGAAACGCCAGTTTGCAGAACCGCGTCGAAAAGTCGAAGTTCTATAGATTATTGAACTTGTCTGGATTACTACTCAGCGGACTGGGACTTCTGCTCTCATTGCTCGCGGCGACCATGTCGTTCGATCAACCGAAGCAAATGGCGCACTTCGCGCTATTTGCATTGTCCTTCGGTCTCGGCGTAGTGGTTTTCGCATACCAAAAACGGATTTTCAGCAGACTCTCGGCTCTCCGTATCCGGCTGACCAATCGGATATCCAAGTGGATGGCTCACCGGATGCTAGCGGGCGCGAAACAAGCGGCACCGTACGTCGCGGAATATGACGTGCGTTGTACGTCGGTGATGTACTACCGAACAAAAGGCGACACCACCAAACTCGCGTGGACCAAAAGCATCAATGGTCGAAGAATGAAAGGCAATGGTTTCAGTTTGTTTTTCAAGAATGAAACCACGGTATACCCACATCTCCTGATCCTGCATGACGCGTCACCGGGGTGGGATGCACATCTGGAAGAGTTGGGCATCAAGCGCTTACTGAAGGGACAAGAGGGCAATACATGAGAGCTTGGGAAAAACCGGCGTAAGGTCTAGCAACGTAGCATTCCTCGTGCAACTCTCCCCCAATGTCCCGCAACATCCGCATCGAATTGCCCGCCACCCTCTATCGCGACACCCCGCACGGAAACCGGCGCGAGAATATCTTTGAGGACGACGAAAACCGGCGCGCCCTCCTGAATGCAGTGCGCTACAAAACCCCATGTTGCTAAGCACGTTCCTTCAACTTCGCAAACGCCGCCGCCAACGCGCCAGCCAGAGTAGAATCAGAACTCGTTGACTGACGGGCATTTCCAGCCTATTTTGGCCTGTATGCCGCACCAGTGCTAGAGTTTGTGGCGCGAGCCTCCCCACCTTTGTCACTGACGAGCTCGATGCGTTTCTGGCCTGCTGCACCCTCGCCCACGGCTTCCTGCGGCTACGCTGCAATGGCTGCAAGCGGCGCGTGTCAAGCTAGTTGTCGCCTCTTTCATGCGGCCCATCGATCTAAGTAACGATTGGCTACTTCGGCTGCAACGACTGAATCGCGCTCCTGATTTAAAGTGACCGCTTCAATGTGATTCCAGTTACGAGTATGTCTCGCCCAGCGACCTGGATTCAATTGACGCGACCGCTCGTACAACTCGTGTCGGGCCGCCAATATCGCGCGATCCGTTCTGTCGTGGCGCTGCGCTGGACAGACATAACCAGTACCGCTATCGTGGTGGTCATGGTTGCACCACTGGACAAAGCTGGCACCCCACTGTTACGCTCATCCAGCGCTTCGGTTCGGGTGGCAATCTCGCGCTGACTCGATACCGGCCCAAAACCAAAGCAGCAGGTTACTTCGCCTCCGCCGGCTTGATATCCGGCAGTCGATGAGCGATGCCCTTGTGACAATCAATACACGTCTTCTCGCCTTTTGCCAGCACCGTCGAATGCATTTCCATCGCGCGCTTGCTCTGCCGCGTGAAATCCATAGAGGCGAGGTTGTGGCAGTTGCGGCACTCAAGCGAATTATTGGATTTGAGTCGCGTCCATTCGTGTTGCGCCAGTTCGAGGCGGTTCTCCACAAATTTTTCGCGCGTGTTGATCGTACCGAACAGATGACCCCACACCTCCTTGGACGCCTGCATCTTGCGGGCGATCTTGTCGGTCCAGTTATGCGGCACGTGGCAGTCGGGACAAGTCGCGCGTACGCCTGAACGGTTGGTGTAGTGAATGGTCGGCTGTAATTCGGCGTAGACGTTGTCACGCATTTCGTGACAACCGGTGCAGAAGGTCTCTGTATTGGTCAGCTCCAGCGCAGTATTAAAGCCACCCCAGAAAACGATGCCTGCGATAAAGCCGCCGATCGTCAGAAAGCCCAGCGAAAACACCTTACTCGGTGTCGATAGTGTCACCCAGTATTTCCACGTAAATGCCCTCAGTCGCGAGAATCTTGAGGCCGTGTTCATTTCTTTGCACTCTGCTTGACGGGCACGGTTTTTTCGGCATCAATAAAGGTGTTTTCCACCGGCGGCTTCACGTCCATTTGCGGCACATGGCACTGCGTGCAGAAATAGCGGCGCGGTGAAATCTCGGCGCGGAAATTGTTGTCCCGATCCATGAAGTGCGTGACACTCACCATCGGTGCCTGGCTGTCGGGTACGCGGTCGCGTCCATGACAGCTCATGCATTTGTTGAAATTGCGATCCACCTGATAGTTTTCAATCTGGTGCGGAATTACCGGCGGCTGCATCGCGAAGGCACGACCGCGACGAATGTCGTCGTTGATCATCTTCGGCATCAACGGTGTCGCAACCTCTTTGTCTAATGGCGCGGCACCACGCAAGCCGCGCGGATGGCCGTCGCCGACTTGTGCAGCCGCAGAAAGGACCAGGCAGGAAAACAGCAAAGCGAATATTTTTTTCATCAAAGTTCTCCTCAAACCGCGACGATTTTCACGGCGCATTTTTTGAAGTCCGTTTGCTTGGAAATCGGATCGGTGGCATCGAGTGTAACTTTGTTGATTAACTGCGACGCGTCGAACCAGGGTACGAAGATCAATCCCTGCGGCGGTTTGTTGCGGCCTCGCGTCTCGATGCGTGAGCGCATTTCACCGCGCCGCGAAACCACTTTTACCTCCGAGCCGCGCCGCAGGTTGAGCTTCTTCGCGTCGTCCGGATGCATGAATACGACCGCGTTCGGGAATGCCTTGTACAGCTCCGGTACGCGCCCGGTCATGGAACCCGAATGCCAGTGCTCCAGCACCCGTCCCGTCGAAAGCCAGAATGGATAGTCCGCGTCTGGTTCTTCGGGCGCCGGTTCATAGGGCAACGCGATAATGTTGGCGCGGTGATCGGCATTACCGTAGAAATCAAAGCCACTGCCAACTTTTGCATACGGATCGGTGCCTTCGCGATAGCGCCATTTGGTTTCCTTGCCATTCACCACCGGCCAGCGCAGCCCGGGCACTTTGTGGTATTCGTCGAACGGGGCCAGGTCGTGAGCATGGCCGCGACCGAACTCCGCGTACTCCTCGAACAGCCCTTTTTGTACATAGAAGCCAAACGCTTTCGATTCATCGTTCGCAAACCCGGCCTCGATCTGTGACGCCGGAAATTTGTTCGTGGTGCCATTGGCAAACAAGATCTGAAACAGCGTCTTGCCGCGTGTCTCGGGGGCTTTCGCAATCAACTCTTCCGGCCACACATCTTCAACCTTGAAGCGCTTGGAAAACTCCATCAACTGCCACAGGTCGGATCTCGCCTCACCTGGTGCCGTCACCATCTGGTGCCAGAACTGCGTGCGCCGCTCGGCATTGCCATAGGCGCCCTCCTTCTCCACCCACATGGCTGTCGGCAGGATCAGGTCGGCGGCATGCGTGGTCACAGTCGGATACGCGTCCGAAACCACCACAAAATTCTCGGGGTTGCGATAGCCCGGCAAGCCCTCTCCCATCATATTGGCCGCAGCCTGCATATTGTTATTGACCTGCACCCAATAGCAATTGAGTTTGCCGTCTTTTAACATGCGGTTCTGTAACACGGCATGGTAACCGGGCTTGTCGGCAATGGTGCCAGGCGGAATTTTCCAGATTTCTTCGGCCCTGGCGCGATGCTTGGGGTTGGTCACCACCATGTCTGCTGGCAGGCGATGCGAGAACGTGCCGACTTCGCGCGCGGTACCGCAGGCAGACGGCTGGCCGGTGAGTGAAAACGGCGAGTTGCCAGGCGTGGAGATTTTCCCGGTGAGCAGGTGGATGTTGTAGACGAGATTGTTGGCCCATACGCCACGCGTATGTTGATTGAAACCCATGGTCCAGAACGAGACGACCTTGATCTTCGGATCGGCGTATAACTCGGCCAGCGCCTTGAGTTTGTCCACCGGCACGCCCGATAATTTCGACACGGATTCCGCCGAGTAGGGCTTGACGTAGTCGCGGAATTCCTCGAACGTCATCGGCGACATATCGTTCGCCTTGGCCGCATTCTTGGCCTTTTTTTCCAGCGGATGCTCGGGTCGCAGCCCATAGCCAATATCTTCTGTGCCGCGCTTGAAGGTGCAGTGTTTCGAAACGAAATCCTTGTTCACCTTGCCGGTCTGGATGATGTAGTTGGCGATGTAATTGAGCATCGCCAGATCGGTCTGCGGCTTGAAGATTACGGGGAGATCGGCGAGGTCGAAACTGCGGTGTTCAAATACCGACAACACCGCAACTTTAACCGCCGGGTTTGAGAGCTTGCGATCCGTGACACGCGTCCACAAGATCGGGTGCATCTCCGCCATGTTCGAGCCCCACAGCACAAACGCATCGGCGACTTCGATATCGTCGTAGCAACCCATCGGCTCATCCATACCGAAAGTCCGCATAAAGCCGCCCACGGCAGAGGCCATGCAGTGGCGCGCGTTGGGGTCGATATTGTTCGAGCGGAACCCGGCCTTGAAGAGCTTGTTGGCCGCGTAACCCTCCCAGATGGTCCATTGCCCGGAGCCGAACATGCCAACCGATGTCGGGCCTTTTTTCTTTAGTGAGACCTTCCACTTCTCGGCCATGATGTCGAACGCCTTGTCCCAGCTGATCGGTGTAAATGTGCCGGCCTTATCGTACTTGCCGTCGGTCATCCGCAACAATGGCTGCGTCAGCCGGTCGCTGCCATACATGATCTTGGAAAGAAAGTAGCCTTTCACGCAGTTGAGTCCGCGATTGACTTCGGATGCCGGATCACCGTGCGTCGCCACCACTCGGTTGTTCTTCACCGCCACTGTCACACCGCAGCCGGTGCCACAGAAGCGACAGGCGGCTTTACTCCATTTCAGTTCGGTCGATGACGCCTCGGTATTGATATTGGCGGCACCGGCGGGCAAAGTAATGCCGGCGGCAGACGCAGCGACTGAAGCGGCAGTATTGCGAATGAATTCGCGGCGGGTCAATTTGCTGATACTCATGGCAACAACTCCTTCATGACGGATTCTTCTTCGGCGTGCTGGTAGACCATTTCCACGTTCAGCACCCCAGGTATCTTTCTGATTTCGTCCATCTGGTCGAGTAGTGCGCCGGTGCTGGCGCCTTCGATCACGATCACGACTTTGCCGATGGGGTCGCGCGCACTGATGTCGCAGCCAATGGTCGTTTCAATGCGACTGATCGCGGCGTCCATGGCCTCGGGGCGCACACGCGCAACACAGCTGGCAATGTGGAGTTCAGCCATGGCTGACCTCCAGTGGCTTCACGCGAATGGCGTCCTGCGGGCACATTGAGACGCATTCGCCGCACTGGGTGCACAGCTCCAATTCAACGATAAGTCGCGGCACAGTGCCAAGGCGCGGCACAAAGTGCAACGCGCGGGGCTCGCAGGCATCGCGGCAGCTTTCGCAGTAAATGCCATTGGCAGCCAGGCATTGATCGCTCACGGCAACAAGTGGTGCAGGCATCTCGCTACGCAGAAAAAAAGCGCGGCGCGACAAGTTGGCGTTGCCATGTGTCGTCATGTCGGGTCAGCCCTTCGGCGGTCCCATAAACATTTGTGTCAGCCAGATCAGCAAACCATAAGACCCAACCACGGCGACCGCAAGCATCGGCGCCAACACCACGGTCAAAAAGATGAACACGCGCTTTTCGCGCGATCGCGTCTCGGCGGGCACGTTTTCTGACGGACTTTCCATGGAGCTTCTCCGGACGGCGCAGCCCGTTTACTTTCGGGCGTGCATTTTCTTGACTTCTATGCACTGATTCTGGGCGCTGCGGCAATCGACAGTTTGATTTGGATCAAATCAACACGTTTGAAATTGTCGGGTTGCAATGGTCCTGCGTATCGCGCTTATCGAATCCACCACAATGCTTGCGGTCAAACTCGTTTAACGGCGGGCATTTCCAGCTTGGTTCGCGTGGAGAAGCCTATCTCATTAGCCCCGCACCGGAACTTAAATGCGGTCGTATCGCAACACGCGCAGCAAGCGGCCCATTCGCGCTTTTGAGGTACTTTTTATGCCAAGCCTGTTCCCTGGCAGCCGGTCGGACGTGTGTCACGAACACAAACGAGTGCTTGTGATGCTGTATTGAAGATGCGAACTGGCCGCACGAAGTCGGCTTGCAGGAGCTGGCTTCAAAACACGCAGTGCTGCTGTGATCAAAAGTTGTGGTGGTGAGCGACTGCGGAAAATGGCGTCGTAGAGATGTCAGGTACGTATTTATTCCATTTCCACTTCATTAGTGCATAAATTTACTGGGCCGGCAAAAAAATTCGTCATTCCCGCGAAGGCGGGAATCCAGCGTCTCTCTCCGCAAAGTCACTAGGTCCGCGCCTTCGCGGGGACGACGAATGTTTGATATTTC
>JANMZU010000388.1:0-2272 GCA_031383585.1 Betaproteobacteria bacterium | reverse complement strand
AACGTAGCTCAGCGAGGTAGTCGCCGAATTGCGCGGACTGATTCTGCGCCTTCATCAGGTTGCCCGTCTTGCGGATCAACTTGATCGCTTCTTCGTAAGCGCTGTTATTGGTCTGTTCGATGATTGGCGGTATCACACGTCGATAAAGGCTTATCGCGTCATTGGCACGCGAAGCCTCAAGCTTTCCAGCTAGCGTGATGAGTAGCCCTCGATTGCGGGTGCCTTGATGCACGGCAGCCCAGGCGGCATCGAGATCGTTTTCCCAAAGCGCGATGTCTATCCGCAGAGAGTATTCTGGTTCCGACGGCTTCGGTTTCCATCGGTTGGTCTCCGCTGCCTTGCGAGCGATGACATCCGAAACCATTGCCAGTGCCCGCTGTCGCTGCGCCAGCCAGACGCCGAGCTTGACGGCGACACCGTGCAGCTTTTTGTAATGTTCTAGGCTAGGCTGTTCCTCGAATTGAATCCAGGTCAGTTGCAACGCGTCATCATTGCGTTTGCGCTTCAGGCAGGCGGTCACCACGAAATCCCGCAGGCGGTTATCGGGGCGGTCCGGGAAGGCCTTGAGTCCTCGCTCCGCCCATTCGAGTGCCGTATCCGGCTGTCCGGCTTTGCTCCAGATTTCGGCGATTTCCAGATATCGATAGGCGATCGTGAGGTCTTGTGATTTGATTGCCACCAGCTCGTTCACGTCGCCGTCTGCTTCTGCAAGCCGCTCCATGATCTGGGTGATCACTGACCGGTGAGAGTCATAGGTGTCCTTGGCGTCCCGCGGTTTCAGCTTCTTCCATTCAGCTTCAGCCAGCTCACGATACCGGCGCAGGCCCACTGTGCCAAGGGCATCGCGATAGGTGGCCGCATCGAAACTACAAAGACCGAACGAGAGCGTGGTTTCGAGATGAAACAGCCGTTCAGCCAATCCGACCGGATCTGATCGCGCCATATTGCAAGCTTTCAGATGTAGTTCGCCAAGGCGAGTTACGGTATCGCCGATTTCGCCGTTCGAGTCGTCGATTTCCTCCAGGCAGCGTTCAAGGCGTTCGATCGCGTATTCGGCAAGCTCCACCAGTGTGGACGCGTTAGCGGGTTTGAGTAATTCAGCCATCGAATCGACCACGCGATCTACTTTTGCGGCGAAGCTACCGGCCTCGCGCCAGTCGATATAGCCTTTGATATGCGTCGCGGTCTTGATCGCACGGCGGAACGCCGTGTCGATGTCCCCGCCGATGCTGGTTTGCTCCGCTTTCAACAACAACGATTGATAGAACTGGTCGTCGCGCTCAGCTATGTCCAGCAGGAGTTTGATCAGGGCTTCCGATGGCTGGCCGGTCAAATACGCCTTGATGTCGCGCCACGGGTCACGCGGCTTTTGTTTGGCAGGTTTGGCAGGTTTGGCAGATTTTGGTGCGGGCGAATGATTGGCGAGCCACGCCAATCCAACCGCCACGCAATGCTTGCAGAAATTACCGTCTGCCGCGTGTGGGCAAGTACAGTCACCATCCAGATTACCCTCGCTATCGCGTAGCGCAACCCGATAGGTGTCGGTACCATCAACACTGGCGGTGATTTTGTCGCCAGTCACGCGCAGACGCTCGACGACACCAGCCGAAAAATACTCCTCGCCACGGCGAAAGGTCGTTACGCCGGCAAGTTTTTCGAGTGCAGCGCGAGTGATGAGGTCTTCTAGCATGTTCGAACTTTACTACGCTTTTTCCGCCGGAAAAATCCACAGGGCCTTAACGAAAGTAGCACCGCCAAGCGCGGTGAAGCTTCTATGCTTTTCGCGCAAACCGCCATTTGACGGGCTTCTTCAGCCATTATTCGCTGAAGAAGCTCGTCAATGCTAGGGTTCATCGTTCCCGCCCTGCCATGTGAAAATATCAGCTTCGTATTTATCTGCTCGCGAATTTGTTCGATTCGCAACGTCGCCGCTCTTCACCCATCGGAACCCCAACATGAAATTGTATCCATCGCGCCTGTTCGCCGCCGCCGCATTTCTCTGCGCCGCAGCCGTCATCGCACAACCTGCCAAACGTCCGATCGAGCACACCGACTTTGACGCCTGGCGAACGATTGCTACACCGGTGCTGTCGCGTGACGGTAAGTGGCTGGCGTACTCGGTGCAACCACAGGACGGCAACGGTGAGCTAGTGGTGCGTGAAATCGCGAGCGGCAAGGAGCGTCGCGAAAATGTCGGTCTGCTGCCGCCGCCGATGACCACGCCGAATGAAGAGAACCCGGATGCCCCGCCAGTGCCGCGGGCGATCCGCGT
>JANMZU010000371.1:0-3456 GCA_031383585.1 Betaproteobacteria bacterium | reverse complement strand
ATGCTGCTGCTCGACGAACCTACCAACCACCTTGATGCCGAGAGCGTTGAGTGGCTGGAGCAGTTCCTGCAGAAATTCCCCGGCACAGTCGTCGGCATCACCCATGATCGTTACTTCCTCGACAACGCCGTGCAATGGATTCTTGAACTGGACCGTGGCACCGGCATTCCCTACGAGGGTAATTACAGCTCGTGGCTAGAGCAAAAATCGGACCGACTGAAGAAGGAAGAGTCGAGCGAATCCGCGCGTCAACGCACGCTGAAGAAAGAACTGGATTGGGTACGCCAGAATCCGAAGGGCCGTCAGGCGAAATCCAAAGCCCGTATGACTCGCTTCGAGGAACTCTCAAGCTATGAGTACCAGAAGCGTAATGAGACCCAGGAGATCTTCGTCCCGGTCGCCGAGCGCCTTGGCAATGAGGTGATCGAGTTCGTCGGCGTGAGCAAATCGTTCGGCGAACGTGTGCTAATTGATGATCTTTCGTTCCGTGTGCCACCGGGTGCCATCGTCGGTGTCATCGGCCCGAACGGCGCTGGTAAATCAACTCTATTCAAGCTCATTCAGGGCGTCGAGAAACCCGACAGCGGCGAAGTCAAAATAGGCCCGACCGTCAATCTCGCCTTCGTCGATCAATCACGCGATTCATTACCCAACGACAAGACCGTCTGGGAAGCCATTTCCGGCGGCGCGGACATCCTCACGATCGGCAAATTCGAGATGCAGTCGCGCGCCTACATAGGCCGTTTCAACTTCAAGGGCGGCGATCAACAGAAGCTGGTCGGCAATCTCTCGGGTGGCGAACGTGGTCGTCTGCACTTGGCATACACGCTGCTCAAAGGTGCCAACGTCCTGCTGCTCGATGAACCTTCAAACGATCTCGACGTAGAAACGCTGCGTTCACTCGAAGACGCGCTGCAGGAATTCGGCGGCTCGATCATGGTAGTGTCGCACGATCGCTGGTTCCTTGATCGGATTGCCACCCACATCCTCGCCTGTGAAGGTGATTCGCATTGGGTGTTCTACGACGGCAATTACAACGAATATGAGAACGACAAAATACGCAGGCTTGGTGAAGAAGGTGCCCGACCGAAGCGGGTGCGTTACAAGGCGCTGAAGTAGACAACTCCAGTACTGGCACGGGTCGCGGTGGAAATCGCGGCTGCGACGCAACTGGTCGTGGCACGCCGACCGATGCGAATTGGAGAAGAAGTTGCACTTGCGCGTTTTTTCAACGACATGGAAAACCCGAAAAATTGACCGAGCCGAAATCCGGAATTGGCAAGAAACGTGCGGGCAGAATGTATGACGATAACTATCGACAAACTTACTGAACCTGAACTCGCCGATCTGAACAATCGAATAGTTGCTCGCCTCAAATTTCTTCAGCAAATGTGCGCACATGCTTCCATGCTGGCGTTCAGCCTTGGCGAAAAGTCTCGTTCCAGCCTGATGGACATCCGGTCTTGTTCGGCGTGATTTCCAAATACAACCGCAAGTCCGTAACCGTAATCACGGAAGGCGGACAGCATTGGACCGTGTCTCCAAATTTTCTGCGCACAATGAAGCCTGTTCGAGAGACTGCACCTGAAAGCGCGCAGGTTATCAGTCTGCCAACGAAATGGCGCCAACCTGAATCCGTGGCACCGAGGTGGGTGATCGGCGCCACGCCCCATTTCAGTGCAGCGCAAGTCGCCAGCTGACCGATGCTGTTAAGGATTGTACGACGCCTGCCCTCACGCGGGGAATGGTCAACACGAGTCAGTGCCGGTGGGCAGGCGTTGGACAAGCCTCGAAGGAGGAAACCGCGGGATGCAGCGACGCTGCTTGTTGAAACTACCGTGTCTATGGGGATTTGAATGCCAGCGGCTGGGTTGTCGCAGCGATGTGGCGGCTAATGCGGAGGGTACTGTTTCCAGTTTGCATTGAAGTGACGCTCCCTGACGGATGTATTCGGTGCTGATTTAGATGCAATACGACGGCTTTGCTGCCAATAGGCAAAACGTCTCCTATCGGCGCTTCATGTCGAAGAGCAGACGGTGGGTGTTTCGGTTGAGTAGCGGTGGTGGTCATGGTGGTTGTCGCAATCGGGGCGGTGCCCGGATATGTTGAATGCGCGCCAGGGTTTCGATCACGATCATGGTCGCCCCGCAGTCAGGGCAGACGAACGTCGGTGGGATGATGGCTGCAGATGCAGCAGTTTGGCCAGCCTCAGGCAAGTTGACGGTGATACCCGCTGGGGCAGGTTGAAGAAGTGCAAGCACACGCGCCAGATTTGCCTTTCGTCCCGCATTGGCGATCAAGCCAAAGTAACGGATGCGGTGGAAGCCGCCCGGCAACACATGCAGCAGAAAGCGGCGCATGAACTCCTCGGGTTTGAGCGTCATCGTCTTGTATCGCGTCCTCCCCTTGGCCCGATAATCCTTCCAGCCAAACGTGATGCCTTGCTCGCTCATACTGATCAGCCGTTGGTTGGAAATGGCCACACGGTGGGTATACCGCGACAGATACGCCAGGACCGCAGCCGGACCGGCAAAGGGCCGTTTGGCATAGACCACCCATTCGCACGTTCGCATCGGTGCCAGCCACCCGTCGAATGCTGTCGGATCGGCCAGATGCGTGAAATCACCGAAGAACTGCAACTGGCCGGTGCGCTGTGCCGAAGCGAGCTCCTCCAGAAAGCGTCGCCGAAATAGCCGCGAGAGTACGCGCACGGGTAGAAAGAAACCTGGCTTACAGCCGACCCAGCGTTGGCCATCAGGCGACAAGCCCCCGCCGGGCACAATGCCATGCACGTGCGGATGATGCGTCAGCGCCGAGCCCCAGGTGTGCAGCACCAACGTCACGCCGATCTGGGCACCCAGATGCTTAGGGTCGGCCGCGATGGTACGCAAGACCTCGGCGGCGACTTCAAACAGCAGGCCATAGATCAGCGCCTTGTTGTAATGGGCGATCGCACTGAACGGTGCGGGCAAGGTGAAGACGACGTGGTAGTAATCGACCGGCAGCAGTTCAGCCTGACGGGCTTCAAGCCACCGGCGCGCAGCGCGGGCCTGGCATTTCGGACAATGCCGGTTGCGGCAGGAGTTGTAGGCAATCTCGATCTGTTCGCAGCTCGGGCAGCGCAATACATGTCCCCCCAGCGCAGCACTGCGACACTGCTCAATAGCCGACATGACCTTCAGTTGCCCCAGACTCAGATGCGCGCGCTCGTGCTGACGCCATGCCTGTCCGTGGGTACGAAAGATATCGGCGACTTCCAGGGCCGAACGCCCCATGATCGACGCCTACGTGTGGTGCAGCAGCTCCAGCGGACTGACGACTTCACGCAGAACATCGGTGGCAACCTGGGTGTAGAGCGCGGTGGTTTCCAGTCTATGTACTGAAGGCCATAGGCTGGAAAGTACCGTGCGCTACCTCTCGGAATTGAGGTCGATGACGCGCTTGAGTTGGCGGAAC
>JANMZU010000351.1:0-2041 GCA_031383585.1 Betaproteobacteria bacterium | reverse complement strand
GTTCGGTGCGAGCTTGCCACCGGGTAACGCCGCGTCCGCCAATGGCGGCGGTATCGGCCGGATGTAATCGTGTTCTGCGCCCAGGAAGGCCAGCCAGCGCGGCTGATCTTCGTCGATCACATCAATTTGAATTTGCTTGATGATCGGCAGACGCTTGCCCTGCAAGTGCGCAGCAATGGCTACATCGGTCTTGCCGTCGCCGCCGACGGATTGGAAATATTCTTCCCGAAAATCGGGGTTCGCTTCTAGGGTGATCCGCGATGTACGGCGCCACTCCTTCAAGCGATAGGGGCCAGTGCCGACTGGATGTTCGCCGATGGTGGTTCCGTATTGTGCGACAACCTCGCGCGCGAAGGCAGCGGTAGCTGGCATGGCGAGGATGTATGAAAGATTGTAGTCGGGTGCATTCAGGCGGATAACGAGCGTGTGCGAGTCGACTGCCTCCAAACCACGGATCGGCGCGTCGTAATCAAATTTGCCGGATTTCTTTGCCGCATCCGCCAGCGCATTCAAGCCTTCGATTTTGCCGTCCAGCAAGAACTGCCATTTGGAACGGGTGGTGGGATCGAGCAAGCGCTTCATGCTGAAAACGTAGTCGGCGGCGACCAGCTCGCGTTTCTTGCCTTTGAATGCGGGGTGATCGGTAAAAGTGATGCCGCGCTTTAGTTTGAGTGTGTAGGTTTTGCCGTCGGCTGAAATCTCCGGTAGCGCGACTGCGGCGCGAGCCTGCATTTTGACCGGTCTGGCAAGGTAATCGTATTGCAGCAGCGTATCGAAAATGTTGTCGCAGAGCGTGCTGGTGAACTCATCAGACTCGACGGCGCAATCGAATCCGCTTTCTCCAGACGGATAGGCGGTGCGAATAATTTTTAACGGCTCGGCCGCGGCAGACAACGATGGGTACGTGAGTGCGCATGCGAGCGACAGGGCAGGGCAGCACAAACCGATCAGAATCTCTCGCAATCTTGCAAAAACCATACTTGAGGTGGCTGGGTTCAATGCAAAATCCGCAGCACACCCTGCTCCTCAACCGTCGTACCCTGAGGGGAGAGCGAGGCGTGATGCAAAATCATCCGCCACCCGTGAGGTGTCAGCTGGTAAACGTTGGTGGCGAGTACCGGCGGGATGGTTTCCTGCTGGTTTGGTATGGTGAAGGTTTCATAAACGCTATGGATAGCCAACGTCTGGCTTTGATTCTTGCGTAATTCGCTGACTTTTACTTTCGCGTTTGGGCCCTGTGAAAATATGTCAGTGAAGCTGGTTCGGATGGCAGAAGTTCCCGCCAGCCTTGGGCCGTGCGGATGAATGCAGACAATACTCGGCTCGTCCGCCCAGACAGTCATCATCAGATTGAGGTCGGCGCGCTCGAATGCGTCGTAGAACGCGGCTTCGCAATCGCTGGCCGTGGCAAATAGTTTTATTGATTTCTTTGGCATGGCGCGATGATAGCGCGCTTTGCTGCGGTACCAACACCTGCTATCGGTCTGACAGAACGCCATTCGAAGCGGCTCTCGGACTTAAAGCCACTGGAAGGGCGCTCCATTGCTAGAGGTTATCAATTTTCTCAATAGTCGCGATAACTGATCCCTCTCAATGGAAAAACCCCCGGTTCTGATAACCTCTGCAGGGAAATAGCGCTGCGGATTGGCAAAGAGCGCGTTGACGGTCAAACATAAAATCGGAGGAGTCCATGCTTAACCCCGCATTGCAAGCTATTCGACGCTGTTCACGCGCACTTTTGGGATTGGGAATTCTAATGGCGGCTGTGCTGCCGCTGTCCGGTGCGATGGCGCAGGAGTACCCGAGCAAACCGATCAAACTCATTATTCCGTATCCTCCTGGCGGCGCCACCGACGTCATTGGCCGGATCGTCGCGTTGAAACTCTCGGAAGCGCTCGGCCAACAACTGGTCGTCGATAACCGTGGCGGTGCAGCAGGATCTATTGGCGCCGCCGCCGCCGCGGCATCGCCGGCCGACGGCTACACCCTGCTGCTGGGCGCGCTCACCAGCCACTCGATCAATGCTGCGCTACAGCCAAAT
>JANMZU010000344.1:0-3442 GCA_031383585.1 Betaproteobacteria bacterium | reverse complement strand
ATGATGGCGATGTCCACGCCGACCGGTGAGTCTTATTCTGCCAAGACCGACGGCACCGACGCACCATTCAAGGGCGATCCAGGCATTACCACTGTGTCGGTAAAGGTTCGCAAAAATACGCTGGAAGAAACTTACAAGCGGGACGGCAAAGTCACCGGCATGACAAAAATGGAAGTTGACGCTGCCGGCAAAAAGGCCAAGGTCGACTGGATCAATAATCTGACGCGAACCAACGGCAATTATTCGATGATGAAACAGTGACGCGGCTAACTCACGACCAACTCGACGACTTTCAAGGCAAACACTGTGTTTTCAATTCGATTGACAACCATGCTGACCGCGCTTTGCTTGCTGGTGAGCTTGCCTGTGGCCACTTTCGCAGATGAGTCCGGTTCGCGCAAAGAGATGCAGCGCGCTGATCTCTCTGGTGCACCAGGCATGGAAGTCGTCAGTTCTATTTTGGAATATAAGCCAGGCGAGATCGCGGCAAGACATTTTCACCATGGTGTTGAAACTGCCTACGTTATTCAAGGCAGCATGATTCTATTGCCCGGCAAAGAACCGACCATGCTGGAAACCGGTAGCGTCGTGCTGAACTTGCGCGACGCCGTGCATGGCGGATTCAAGGTAGTCGGGGACAAGCCGCTCAAACTATTCACGGCACACATTGTGGACAAGGGCAAACCGCTCTATGCGTCGCCGGCCGAAGCGACACAGCGCATGACGACACCTGCAGACCGAGACGCACAGAAATGAGAGGACTCTCCGTCGCATTCAATGTCGCAAACGCCATCGCCATCAGCGGCTGGCTGGTGTTAGTCGGCTACCCGTTCTGGCCGCAGGCCGCGCGAATGACTGTGCTCAGCATCGCAGTGGCATTGCTGTGCGCACTCTACTGCTGGTTTGTATTTTTTGTCCGGCATCTGCGGGAGCCCGGGGCGGCAGCAGGCAAAGGCAGTTTTTCATCACTTACCGGCGTTGTAAATTTATTCAGATCGCCACGAATTGTGCTGGCCGGCTGGATTCACTACCTGGCGTTCGACTTGATGGTTGGGCTTTATATCGTTACCGACGCTGCGCGAATCGGCATTACCCATTGGTGGCTATTGCCCGCACTGTTGTTGACACTGATATTTGGCCCGGCCGGGCTGTTGTTCTATCTGGTGATGCGCTCGATGTTGACGGCGACAAGCTGGACGCTGGCGCTGAGTTGAGTGAGTGGCGGAACAATTTCGTTCGGGCACCCGGCCCGAACTCGATATTTTTCTCTTGGCGCGTCGCGAACAATAGCGGATGGGTCTGAACGCGAGGGTAGGGCTTGACAAGTGCCGGAATCTGGCCGAAATTCAGCTACGCGTGGTGAGTCCCGAGATTGCAAAATCGGGTTAAGTGGGAATTAACACTGAGATGGTTGTATCGCTGCAACCAGTTTCCACTTCGCGCTTTGCAGGGTGCTAGAGCAATTCTTGTTTCATTGAAGGAGTCAAAATGTCTTCCAAAAGCAATACATCCGGCACGCAAGGTGCCGACAATCAAGCTGATGAAATTGGCGATGCTGCCCTCGACGCCGTATCCGGCGGCCAAGGTGCTGAGCCCGTTCAAAGGCTGGATACGATGGTAGTTACCGCCAAGCGGATACCTGCAGGCCCGGTTGTGCAGAAGCTCGACACCATGGTTGTGACAGCGACAAGATTGCCGTCTGACGCGATGGGGTCTCAGGTTGCTTCCGCCGGTAGCGCCACCAAAAAAGGCTCGTAACGCCAAGTTTTCGTCGTTTCTCCCGGTTGGGATACGCATTCAAGCGACTTGCCGCTGGTGCATGGCGGCGAAAATACCGTGTTTTGACGTGAGTTGGTTGAACGTACCTTGCTCGACCAACTTGCCTTGGTCCATGACGAGGATCCAATCCGCGTTGCGAATTGTATTGAGTCTGTGCGCGATGACTACTCGCGTGCAATTGAGGCCCGCTAAACTTTCCTGCACTGCTGCCTGGGTAACGTTGTCCAGTGCAGCTGTTGCCTCGTCCATGAGTAGAATGCGCGGTTGATGGACGACAGCGCGAGCGATCAGAATTCGCTGCCGCTGTCCACCTGACAAAGTGCTGTCACCATCGCTCACTGTTGTATACATGCCCATCGGCATGTCTTCAATGTCAGCCTTCAGGCCGGCTATTCGTGCGGCCTCCCAGACGCTATCCAATGGCAGGTTACTGGCGCCAGCAATATTTGAAAAGAGGTCTCCCGGCCATAGCCGTCCGGCTTGCAAAACGGTACCCATGCGGCTACGAAGATGGCGGCTATCAAGCGCAGTGATGTCATTGCCGTCGTAGCAGATCGATCCTGTCGTCGGCGTTTCGAAACCCAATAACAAGCGCATGAGCGTCGACTTGCCTGATCCGCTCGCGCCGACAATAGCAACAAATGATCCCGGTGAGACCTTGAAACTGACATCCTCAAGTACTTTCGGGCCATCGGGATAGCGAAATCCCAAATTAATGATTTCGATGCCGCCGATGGGTTCGTATCGAGCGTTACGTTTGCCGGCGTTGTCCGGCAATGTTTCCACTATTGGTCTGGCCCGCTCCCAGAGTGGCAGCAGCAGCACGAGTTCTATGGCGGTCGTCATCAGGCCGTAAAGGCCACCAACGAGGCTGAAGAGCGCGGCATTGAAAGCAATGAAGTCACCCGTGGACAGGCGCGCGTCGGCACGTTGCGCAACGCCACCCAAACCTCCTGTCGAGACCATGAAGTAAACCAATATCAACATGGCGGGCATCAGGATGTTTAGTGCAAGTTGCTCGGTGTTGGCGAGCGATTGGCTGCGAATGTGAAGGCGCCGAAATTGCAGGAAGCGGTTCGTCCAATTGACGAATGCCCGTGATTCAGAAGCGCTAGTGCGGATTTTGGATATGCCGGACAAGTACTCAAATACCAGAGAATGCAGTCTGCCCTCCAATTCCTCGATCTGGCGGGAAAGCTGCAAACGCGCAAAACCAATCACTGCAGAAACGATACAGAGAACGAACACGCCACCCAGCACGACCAACGTCAGACTAGCGCTATACCAGAGCATCAGTGCGAAATTGCCAATGAGGAATATCGACGTCAACAAGGTGCCAATGGTTTAGCCGGTCACCGCATGCTGGATGGAGTTCACTGCCGCCATCCGCAGCGAAAGGTCGCCGCTGGTGTAGCGACGAAAAAATGTTACCGGCAACGAAATGATTCGGTCAAGAATTGCCGCCTGCACGATCAGACCGGCAAGCGCCTCAATCCGCAGTACCGCGACGGTGCGGAGGGTGTCGAACAGCAAAACAGACAGTCCCGCGACCAGCAGGCCGATCACGTATTGCCACAGTTGAGGTTGAGATTGCGCAGGGATGACTTGGTCGATAATCCTGCCGCTGACGATGGGCACGAGCAGGGCAATCAGCCCAGCCAAC
>JANMZU010000332.1:0-5922 GCA_031383585.1 Betaproteobacteria bacterium | reverse complement strand
CCCTACTTCTGCATCGCACTTGGTGATGAAGTCCTCGTTGATATATGCAGTGACTTCGCCGGTATCCGAGAAATCCAGAAATGTCGTGAGGAACGTAACGCTTTCGATGACTTCATGGCCCATGCGCCGCAGGACGGCAATCGCGCAAGCCAGTAAAGTACCGCCGACACAGAATCCAACTGCATTGATTTTGTTGACGTTGGTAATGACGCGAACACAGTCGATCGCTTTAATCACCCCGGCGGAAATGTAATCATCCCATGTCAAATTTCCCTGAGGCTCCTTCACGTTGCGCCAGGAAACAATAAAGACCGTAAATCCCTGCTCGACGGCGTAGCGCACCAGCGAATTGTCAGGACGCAAATCTAGTATGTAGTACTTGTTGATACAAGGCGGCACAATCAACAACGGCCGGACGTGTACCGTCCTGGTAAGCGGAGCATATTGCAACAGCTGAAAAATTTCATTCTCAAACACCACACTGCCCGGTGTTACCGCCAAGTTTTCGCCAACCTTGAACGCTCCCTCATCGGTCATCGAAATATGACCCTTCTCGATATCCTCCCTGAGGTTATCCAGTCCCACTTTCAGCGTTTCGCCCTTCGACTCAATTGCCGACTTGAGCGCTTCCGGATTCGTCGCTAGAAAGTTGGCAGGTGAAATTGCATCCAGATGTTGTTTGATAAAAAAGCGCATCTTTTTCCGATTTGTGGCTGAGACGTCCACGCTATCGATGCTGTCGAGAAACATGCGGTAAGTCGAAAGATATGACTCTGCCAAATACCTGTATTGCGGCGAAGACTGCCACGCATCTCCGGAGAAACGCTTGTCCTGCGCGCTCGCAAGGGTCGGGGCAACGGCAGACGCCTGGCCCTGTGGCTGCGTGAAAAACTCGAGCAGACGCCTTTGCTCGTCGACAAACCGTTGCTGCAGGGCCGCCAGTTTCGCCGGCTCTTGGGCCAGCGCCTGTGTCCAGGCCCGATAGCCCTCGCTAACGCTGGTCGGCGCTGCGTTACCCAGGCTTTGCATCAGCAGGTGCTGCGCTTCCTGCATGATTGGATTGTCGTGCGGATCAAGCGAGAATTTGGAATGGGGCATGCTACGATATCCAGTCGATAATTGACTATTGTTAGTGCAGGAATTATCTCGCATCCGGCCCAAGGTTTCAGTATCAGACTGGAATTGTTGTGTCGTCGACAGCACTTGTGAAAATTGGCAACGGAACACAGCGAATGCATATCGTAGCAATTGCGTGGTTGTACGTCATTTCGATGATGGCGATCACCGAGAAAAGTTTCACTGCCGGCGTCTTGACGTTTGTCTTCTTTGGCGTTGCGCCAACGGCATTGTTATTCTGGTTGGCCGGCACTAAACGCCGACACGCCGCGAAGAAAAAGATTGACGCAGTCCCCGCAGCGTCAAACGAACAAGTGCACCGTCCAGATGGAAGCGACACCCGCGCCAATCAGTAGGATCTGCTGGACAGTATCCTTAAGTGTCGAACGTCTATGAAGGCCAGGAATGAGGTCCGCGATAGCGACATATATCATGCTGGCTGCAGCAAAACATAGGAACATGATCGAGTATTCGGCGAGCGAAACGAGCAACAAGTAGGCCAACAAGGCGCCGAATAAGGTTGCGAAGCTGGACATCACATTCCAGAACAGCGCCCTGCGCCGAGAAAATCCTGAGTGGATCAGCACCAGAAAATCACTTAGCTCCTGAGGGAGTTCGTGAGCAATGATTGCGATTGACGTCACCACGCCAATTCTTACATCTGCCATGAACGCCGCAGCGATGGCCAGACCATCGGTAAAGTTGTGAAAGCCATCGCCGATGATGATCATCCATGCGGATGTCGTGCGGCCCGATTCGTTTGCGGCGTGATTGTGACCGCTGCGCGAGTGTGCGTGGGAGCTTGCAATCGCTTCCTCAGCAACGCCGGTGTGGTCGTGGTTGTGGCGCCATAACACGAGCTTTTCCAGCACAAAGAACGCCAGTATCCCAACCAACAGCCAACCAGCGGCGGCGTGATGGCGAGTGGTTGTTTCGAAAATGTGCGGCAGCAGATCAAGAAAGACAACGCCAAGCAGTGCGCCGACTGCGTAGCTGACAAACAAGGGAATCAATCTGGGCTGGACGCGCCACGCCACCAGTGCCGCGAGCAGCGCCGAAAGCGTGCTACCTACAAGGCAGGCCGCGATGATATAAACAAGGGTCATGTGCGCTTAGTTGTTGCGACTGCCAATCAACGGCTGTCTGTGATGCGGCGGCGAAAGGCAATAACGATCAATCTCTGTCTGCTTGCCACCACGATATATGCAACTCAATTGCAATATTGTAGCACGCCGTGAGCAGCACACCCAACTACGCAGCAGACCCAATCAGTTCGGCAGCGAATCTTTCGCGCCAGATCATCGCGCCCATGCGACCGGTTTTGCCATCACGCCGATATGAAAAAAATCGATCGGCATTGCTTACCGTGCAAAATTGGCCTCCAAATATCTCGGTCACACCGGCCCGCCGCAGCCGTCGCCGAGCAAGTTCGTAGATATCCGCGAAGTACTTCAGGGTGCCGTTTGTAGCTGGTTTGAAAGCATATGCATCCTGCGGTGCATCCTCGGTAAAAGCCTTGAACACATCGTTGCCAACCTCAAATGCTGATGGACCGATAGCCGGCCCCAGCCATGCCAGGATATTGCTTGGCTTGTGATTCATCGTCGCCACCGTATGCTCGAGAATACCGCGATGCAGACCGCGCCAGCCCGCGTGCGCGGCAGCGACGCATGAGCCGTCAGTGGTGCAAAACAGCACGGGCAGGCAATCAGCCACCAACACTACGCAAGGCACGTTTAGCAGCGTCGTGAACGAAGCATCTGCCGCCAGTGGCGCTTGTCCACAGTATTTAACGAGTGCTGCATCGACAACCTCGATACCGTGAACCTGATTGAGCCATATAGGGGAGGAGGGCAATAACGCGCTTAATCTGCGCCGATTTTCTTCTACATCCGCTGCGGCGTCGCCGACGTGGGCGCCCAAATTCAGACTGCCGAATGTGCCGCTACTAACTCCACCTGCTCGCGTCGTGAACAGTGCTTTGACGCCGGAGGGTGCTGGCCAGTCCGGAATGATCAAATTCTTGACATCAAGGACGGTAGTTGGAGACAAATCAGAGTGCGGCGACGACATCGATTAATTCACGCATGTCGGCAGGAACCGGCGCTTCGAATGTCACGCTTTCACCGTGCTCCGGATGTTCGAACGACAGTTTTCTCGCATGCAAAGCCTGCCGCCCAAAACTGCGAAATACGTCGCGCGTGGCAGCGTCTACGCCCGCCGTGCCCGGACTGTAGACCTGATCGCCCTCAATCGGAAATCCGATTGACTGCATATGTACACGTATCTGGTGGGTTCGCCCTGTTTCGAGCTGGCACTCAATTAGCGCGTGTAGCGGAAAGCGTTGCAGGACACGAAAATATGTGACTGCAATCTTGCCGCCCTGCCCGTCTTCGTCGCCAACAACCGCCATTTTTGTGCGGTGATGGGGATGGCGCCCAATTGGCTTTTCAACGACGCCGTCCTGCGGCGGTTGGCCGCGCACCAGGGCCACGTAAATGCGCTTGACGGTTCGGGACTGCAATTGCCTCACCAGCGACAATTGGGCCGCCTCTGTCTTGGCGACGACCATCACACCACTGGTTTCTTTGTCCAGGCGATGGACAATCCCGGCACGTGGCAATAGGGAAACAGCAGGGTTGCGAAACAGCAAGGCATTGAGCAGGGTACCGCTCCAGTTGCCGGCCCCTGGGTGCACGACCAGTCCGGCTTGCTTGTCGACGACCAGAAAAGCATCATCTTCAAAAAGTACGTTGAGCGAGATGTCTTCTGGCAAAAACGCCATCTCCGCGTCACGCGGCATGAGAGTTGCCCGAATCTCCTCACCACCGAACAGTTTCGTTTTTGGCAGGCCGATCTTGGCGTCGATGGTCACGTTGCCAGCCTTGGCCAAGGCCGCGAGCCGGCTACGCGAAAATTCCGGCAACATTTGCGCTAAAACCTGGTCCAATCGGCTACCCGAAAGCGAAACTGGCACCTTCAGCGCGACGGTTTCGGCTTTGACCTCTGGTGGGGATTGGAGGTCGCATGGGCTATAATCTTGATCTTCAATTTCGACTGGCATCCTCATAGTATGACACGAACTTTTTTGGCTGCGCTCTCTCTCACACTCGCAAGCACATTGCTCGCGGGCTGCGGATTTTTCGGCGACAAACTGGACCCGAAGAAAAACTGGACTGTCGAGGAGTTCTACAAGAATGCTCGTGAAGAACTGGACTCGGGCAATTTCGCTGGTGCCGTGAAGGCTTATGAGGCGCTGGAAGCCAAATACCCTTTTGGCCGTTTTGCGCAGCAGTCGCAACTTGATATCGCCTATGCCTATTACAAGGACAGCGAAACCGCCCAGGCCGTCTCGGCAGCGGATCGTTTCCTGAAACTTCATCCGAATCATATCGCCGCCGACTACGCGCTCTACATTAAGGGGCTGGCGTACTTCAAGGCGGATCTTGGGCTGTTCGGGGAATTACTGAACCTTGATCCGGCGGAACGTGATCCGAAGGCATTGAGAGAGTCGTTTGAAGTTTTCAAGGAACTCGTCACCCGGTTTCCTGACAGCAAGTACGGCGATGATTCTCGTAGTCGAATGAGTTTTCTGGTAAATGCATTAGCCAAGCACGATGTAGCTGTGGCTCGCTACTATTTGAGCCGCGGTATCTATCTAGCAGCGGCAAATCGCGCTCAAAATGTATTCCAGCGTTATCCCCAAGCGCCCGCCAACGAAGACGCATTGGTGATTTCAATACAGGCTTATGAGCAGATGGGATTACCGGAACTTGCCAACAGTTCACGCCGTGTCCTGGAGAAAAACTTCCCGAAGAACGATATGGTTGGGAAAGCGCCCGGTGCCAACAAAGCCTGGTGGAAACTGTGGTAGCTAGCGGCGATTTGCCATTGTCAGGCACAGACCCGGACCACAAGCGACAGCTAATCTGACAGGTCAGCAGTCGCCGCTGCGATTGGTATTAATTGTCCACCGCAAGCAAAGACAGTAGTTGCTCCTGTGCATTTCGCCGCACTGCCTTGGTCCCTCTCGCAGGGCGTTTACGTGTGTAGCCGCCGTCTGCGTCCATTTCCCATGCTTGCTGGTTGTCAGTCAAATATGGCTTCAGGCCTTCATTGATAACCCGCCGCTTTAGCTTTGCATCCTCAACCGGAAAGCAGAGTTCGATACGTCGAAAAAAATTACGATCCATCCAGTCAGCGCTGGAAAGCCAAACCCGTTCGTCGCCACCATTGCGAAAATAGTAAATCCGCGAATGTTCCAGAAAGCGACCAACAATGGAATACACGCGGATGTTTTCAGATAGCCCCGCAACACCAGGACGCAACGTACAAACGCCCCGGACGATCAAATCGATTTTGACCCCCGCACTTGAGGCCCGATAGAGCGCTTCGATTACTGCCGACTCAAGCAATGAATTCATCTTTGCAATAATGTGACCGCGAATGCCGGATTTTCCTCCGTGTTTGCTGTTGCCCGCTATTTTGATTTCGTTCTCGATAGCTGCCAGCACACCTGTATGTAGGGAAAATGGTGCCTGCAAGACGCGCGTCAATTTGGTTGCCTTGCCCAAACCGGTCAATTGAACGAACACATGGTTTACGTCAGCGCAGATGTCGTCGTTAGATGTCATCAAGCCGAAATCTGTATACAGCCTTGCTGTGCGAGCATGGTAGTTGCCAGTGCCCAAATGAACGTAGCGCCTGAGCACGGGCCGCTGTCCCTCAACGTGTTCGCGGCGAACGACCAACGCCATTTTCGAATGTGTCTTGTGGCCGACCACGCCGTACACCACATGCGCCCCC
>JANMZU010000307.1:0-6615 GCA_031383585.1 Betaproteobacteria bacterium | reverse complement strand
CGCAATCATCCCGACGGTAACGCCATGCTGGCGTGGGCTAAGCACCTTTAGGTCATCACAAGCGCGAAAAGTCAGGAACATCGCTGGCGCGCACATGAACACTAGCGCTGTCTTTAAACCGCGTCAGCGAGAACGCAAGCCCGGCATGTTATACATACGGGCCAGCTTCAAGGTCTCAACTCCTAACGATGAAACCCCTCAACGAAACGATCAGGCGCGATGGCTTTTGCTTTGTCGGCGCAGACGATGCACGGGTAGCGCTCGGCACCCTCCTCGATTGGCCTGCATTCGAAGCCAGCTGGAACGACATGCCGCTGGATAGCTACATGGCCGACGGTGGTCGGTACCGGCGCCGTCGCCATGCCACATTAAGCGCTGCAGCGGGTGCCGCGACGGCGAAGCTTGAAGCGCACCAACCGCATTTCCAGAGTCTCGATTACAACAATCTCAACGGCGGCATCGCGCGGCATTTCGAGCCGATCCCCAGCGACATCATTGCAGGTGCAAGTATTTCGGCGCTCCTGACGCTATGCATTCAGGTGTTCAACGATCTGCTACCGGGCACGGGTTGGCATGTGGAAGTGCACCAGTTCCGGATTGAAGCGGGGGTTCAGCATCAAGGAAGGCCAACGCCTGAAGGTTTGCATCGCGACGGCGTGAATTTTGTCATGGTGTTGATGGTCAAACGCCACAACATCGCCGAGGGCACAACGACTATTCACGATGCCTCCGGCGCGCAATTGGCCAGCTTCACGCTGACGCAACCCTTGGACATGACGCTGGTCGACGACGAACGCTGCCTGCATGGCGTAACGCCGGTGGTACCGATCGACCCGGCACAGCCCGCTTACCGCGACGTGCTGGTCATCACCTTTCGCGCCTCACCAACCAGTTAATATTGCGCCCTCCGTTCAACCCCTTCTGGAACCGACATGAAATATCTGCATACGATGGTCCGCGTCAACGATCTGGACGCTTCGCTCGATTTTTACTGTAACAAACTTGGCCTTGTGCTCACACGCAAGAACGATTATCCGAATGGGCGATTCACGCTTGCCTTTGTCTCTGCACCCGGCGATGAAGCAGCCGCCATCGAGCTGACCCACAACTGGGACAAGGAAGAGCTCGGGTTCGCGCGAAACTTCGGCCATGTGGCGTACGCGGTAGAAGACATTTATGCGCTCTGCCAAAAACTGATGGATGCCGGTGTAACGATCAATCGCCCGCCGCGTGATGGGCGCATGGCCTTCGTGCGCTCACCAGACAATATCTCGATCGAACTGTTGCAATCTGGAACGCCGCTGGCGCCTGCCGAGCCGTGGACATCCATGGCCAATACCGGCGTATGGTAGGCGCGGGAGCCGATTCTTCAAATCTTTGATGCGCCGCTGTTTCGTGATTTCCGTGAACCCTGCAGGCAGAACGCTGCTGAGTACGTGTGCTATTGTTTCGCTAATCCTGTATTTCGCAGATTGACTAAAAATCTTGCTGTCGATTGCATGGCGTACATCTATAAAATTGAGCGGGAACTCAACATGACTACTGCGGATAGCGTGAGCTCGTCCATCGAAAAACCAGTCAAACCCTGGCGCGTGCTGATTGTGGACGATGAACCGGACGTTCATGAAGTGACGACGATGATTTTCAAGCGTTTTCAGCTTGACGGTCGCCCGCTGGAGATTTTTCACGCCTTCACCGACTCTGCCGCTCGCGAGATTTTGCAGCAAAAAGGTGACATCGCCTTGGTATTGTTGGATGTGGTGATGGAAAACGAGCGCAGCGGCCTCGATTTTGTACGTTGGTGCAGACAGGAACTGGGCAACCGCTTCGTGCGTATTGTTTTGCGTACAGGGCAGCCTGGACAGGCGCCGGAGCAGCAGGTCATTGTTGAGTACGACATCAACGATTACCGGGAAAAGACCGAGCTTGATCGCAAGCGTTTTTTTACCGTCATGATTACGGCGTTACGCGGCTACCGCGACATCATGGAAGTCGAAGAGGCGCGGCAGCTACAGATGCGTTATCGCAATGGGCTGGAAAGAGTGCTGGTGGCAACCAACAGCTTGTTCGAGCACCGCAGGCTCAGCGATTTTGCTGGTGGACTGCTCGAGCAGATTATGGCTATCTTGCGCCTCAGTGAAAAAGGCGTCCTGGTGCAGGCGCGGGGCGTCAGCGGTGTGCAGAGTGGCCATGAATTCGAAATGCTCGCCAGCTTCCCACCCCACGATACAGGCAGCGACTTGGATCCGGATCTGAACGCAGCTCTGTCGCGCGCCCTCACCACCAAAGCATCCGGACTCAACGGCGATATTTTTGTCGGGTACTACCCCAGCCGCACGGAGAAAATCACGCTGCTTGCCCTGAAAGGGGCTGGCGATATCGACGACTTCGACATGCAACTGCTGCAAGTATTTTCGTCAGGCATCGCCATTGCCTTCGACAATATTCTGCTCAACCAGGAGGTCCTCGACACGCAGGGCGAGCTCATTCAGCGCATGGGCGACGCGGTTGAGTCGCGGTCCGAAGAAGCCGGTTTCCACGTCAAACGCATGGCGGAATTGAGCCACGTACTGGCACTGGCATCCGGCATGTCGCGTGAGGAGGCGGAGATTGTTCGCCGTGCCGCGCCGATGCACGATATCGGCAAGATCGCCACACCGGATGCGGTGCTGCTCAAAGAAGAATCGCTTACGCCGGACGAGTGGACGATCATGAAGAAACACCCGACGCTTGGGCACGCCATCCTGGATGGCTCAAAGCGACCGGTGATTGCGGCCGCAGCCACCATCGCCCATCAACACCACGAAAAAATCGACGGCAGCGGTTACCCACAGGGGCTGGCCGGCGACAACATCCATTTGTACGCTCGTATCATTGCGGTCGCAGATGTATTCGACGCGTTGAGTCACGTACGCTGCTACAAGCCGGCATGGCCGATTGACGATGTCCTGAAATACTTGCATGAGGCCAGCGGAACACATCTGGATGCCGGCATAGTGAAGCTGCTGATCGACAACCTTGATCAGGCGCTCGCGATCAACGCACTTTACCCGGAGTGAGGCTTGGCGAGTTTGATTGGCATGCGAATGTCAAAGTGCAAGCCTTGACCGGGCGCGCTGCTGACTTGTATACGTCCGCCAAGAGGCCCGGTGATGAGGTTGTAAACAATGTGCGCACCCAACCCGCTGCCGCCGGTTCCCCGCGTGGTGGTGTAGAACGGATCGAAGATTTTTTTCAGGCCGGTCTCATCGGTGCCGTGGCCGTCGTCTGAGTACTGTAAGTGCAGGGTGGCGCCGTCGCGCGATGCCTCTATTTTGATGTCGCCCCGGGCTTTGCCCGCGAAGCCGTGTATGACGGAATTCATGACAAGATTGGTAATGACCTGCGCCAACGCGCCGGGATAAGTGTCAATAATGAAATCCGGCGGACATGAAATCTTGACCGAGACCGGCTTCTGCTTCAGGTTGGGGCGCAAAGTCGCAAGCACTTCATTAAGATATTCGGCCAGATCGACGGAACGCATTTCTCCAGAGGCCTGATCCACCGAAACCTGTTTGAAACTGTTGATCAGCTTAGCCGCGCGCTGGGTATTGGATTTGAGGATTCGTACCGCATCGGTCGCTGATTCGAAGAACTGGCTGAGATGCTCTTCGCTGAGCAAGCCCCGCGCCCTTGCCGCTAGCGCGACCTGAAGCTCTTCTTCCAGATGGCTGGTCGCAGTCACGCACACACCAAGCGGTGTGTTGATTTCGTGTGCCACCCCTGCCACCAGCGCCCCCAGTGAGGCCAATCTCTCCTGCCGCACTAATTCACCTTGTGCGTCTTGCAGGTTGGCCAGTGCGTCGCCCAGCGCCTGATTGCGTTGCACCAGTTCATCTTGAATTTTCTGCAGCGCCAGGCGTGCGCGCACTTTACCGAACGCCTCAGAAACGTGCTCAGCGACGAAATTAAGCAGTTCCAGATCTCTGTGCGTGTAGGTCACACTCGCTTCATAACTCTGTGTGACGATCACGCCAATTGTTTGCTCTTCCATGATCAGTGGCACGCCGAGCCAGTGCACATAGTTCTGATTGCCAAGCACTCGCTGAAGGCGGCCGCTACGAATCAGCTCCGCAGTTTGCTGCTGATCCAGAAGGAGTGCCTCTCCAGTGCGCAATACCAGCGACGTCAGGCCATCACCGTACGGGAGCAGCTCGTTGGCCCTCGATCCGCCCTGCCAGGTCTCATCGACGTAATACACCATGCGAAAGAAGGCGGCGTCGGGATCATGTTCGGCGACATAGAAATTCTTCACTGGAAGCAGGTCGCCGATGATCGAATGCAGCTTGGTGCAAAGCGTCGTCTGGTCGCCTTCGTCGGCACTCAGCGACGAGATCCGAAACAACGCGTGCTGCAGCGCTTCCGCATGGCGGCGCACCTCAATCTCGGCCTCAAGCAATTTGGTGCGCTCCTTTACCGCCTGCTCAAGCCGGGTCAACCGCTGCAGCCGTTCGATAAATGCCGCCACATTGTTAGCCAGTTGCTTGAACAAGGCCTGATCTTCGCTGCTGTAAGTGCCCGCCGATTCGTAGGTCTGTACTACCATCGCGCCGACTGCGTAACCGTCGTCGCGCAACAACGGCATTCCCATCCAATGGTTTGGCGTAGTTCCCGCATAGGCCGGCATCACGCCAGTGCTAGCACGCTGACGAAACCATTCGTCGTCGACCACCAGCGGCTGTGCCGTTTTGATCACTTGGGCGGTGAGTGTACTGCTTTCAGTCTCCAGCGAAATCCAACCCTGTTCGGCGAAGTCATCAGGATTGAGAGCGTCGCGTACATAGGCAAAGCGAAATCTCTCGCGCCCGTCATCACAGAGCGCGACATAGAAATTTCTCGCGTCCATCAGCTTGGAAACGCCTTCATGCACGGTGGCCAACATTTCGTCCAGTCCGGCATGGCTAGCTTGTACACGATCAATGGCCAGCTCCATGGCCAGCACCAATTCCAACCGGGAGAGGCGCTCCTTAGGCAATGCCAACCTTCTGGCGAGCGTTGCTGGACTCGGGCAGCGCCTTCTCGATGGAGCAATCTGCTTTGATTGATCGCGACGCCTTAAGCCGGCCAATTTGAGAAAGTTTTGAACATAGACGCGGCGGCTGGCGCCAAAATGCCTGAAGTGCCGCGTCAATAGGCACTCTTTGCCCACGAATGTAGTTCTGCAGCGTCATCGAATCCCGGGTCGCTCGCCACATAGCCGTTATGTAGCTCAGCCGTACACGTCCGCTGGAATCACCAACCCGTGCTTGCGCAACAACGCTTCCAGAGCATCGCTCTCCATGGCAGGGCTACAGTAGAAACCCTGATATTCGTCGCAGCCTGAATCCCGAAGCGAATCAAACTGATGCTTTTCTTCAACCCCTTCGGCGACGACGGTCATCGACAGGCCATGCGCCATGGCAATGATTGCGCGGGTGATCGCCAGGTCATCACGGTTGTGCGGCAGGTCTCTGACGAATGCACGATCAACTTTAAGAATATCTACCGGCAGTTGTTTTAAGTAGGCAAGCGACGAATAACCAGTACCGAAATCATCGATGGCTACGCGCACACCCAAAGCGCGGAACGACTCGAGAATAACGATGGCCTCATCCAGATTTCGCATGACCGCCGTCTCGGTAACTTCCAATTCGATCATCGCCGGGTTGACGCCACTCACGCGCAACGCGTCCGCCACGTCTTGGGAGAGAGATAGGTCGGCCAGTTGATTGACTGACAGGTTTACGGCGATCGGGAACGACGGGATGTTCGAATCCTGCCAGATGCGCGCCTGCCTGCAGGCTTCATTGATCACCCATTTGCCAAGCGGCAAAATGAAGTTGGTCGCCTCGGCGACGGGAATGAATCTGTCCGGCCCGAGCACGCCGAGCGTGGGATGGTGCCAGCGAATCAACGCTTCGACGCCGAGCATCTTGCCATTATTGAAATCGATTTTTGGCTGGTAATACAAGCGGAATTCGTGATTTTGTATACCCAGGCGCATGCCTTTTTCGATTTCGAATCGTTCGAGCACCTCCGCGCCAAGGTCGGCCGAATACTCAATCGCGCGTGCCCGGCCTGCACCCTTGGCGCTATACATCGCCATATCCGCATTGGCCAGCAGGGTGGCGACATTCTCACCATCGACGGGAAACGAGGCAATGCCGATGCTGGCCGTCACCTTGACTTCGTGCTCCTGCAATTGCGCCGGCTCGCTGATGGCGAGCAGGATCTTGGTTGCCAGCAGCTGCAGGCCAGCGCGCTCGGTTACGGATTCAACCATCACCACAAATTCGTCACCACCGAGTCGCGCAACCAGGTCGCTCTCACGGACGCTTTCACGAATACGTCGCGCCATTTCGCGAAGCAGTTGATCACCGGTGGGATGACCAAGCGTATCGTTAATCGATTTGAAATTATCCAGATCAATAAAGAATAGCGCCAAGCTATTCTTGTTGCGGCCGGCCTTGCTGACTGCATGTTGCAGCGTGTCGCTAAGGGAAGCACGATTCGGCAGGCCGGTCAGCGAATCGTGGGTGGCCATATCCTGGATCGTGGCCAGCGCGTTGGTCAGTTCCTCATTCGAACGCAAGATTC
>JANMZU010000253.1:0-5423 GCA_031383585.1 Betaproteobacteria bacterium | reverse complement strand
TTATGTTTGCCGCGCAAACGTAACGCTACAGCGGCTGCGACACGACCCAGCACTTTGTCCGTTGCGTCGATGTGGAGCCAATCATGAACGACTTCATGTGGCTTGGCAGAAAATGTTTTCATTGCGGTACTCACCTTTGTGTTGCCGAAGCATACGTTTGCACGACATGCTAACGGGCCGGATGCTTGTAAATGATTTGTTGTATCTCGTGCTGCTTAGACACCCTTTAGGGGACATCACGACAACAAGCCTGTCGCCAAGCAAACGGGGGGTACTTGGCAGAACTGGAAATTATAATAAATTCAAGCACTCTCTGTCAATTCTCGCTGATCATTCGAAATGAGCTCGCTCGTGGCGTTGCCGTCGATATACTTACGCTTACTTTTGGAGGCTGTGTTGAAAGCACGTATCAAATGGATTGAGAACGTCGCGTTTTTGGGCGAAACTGAGAGCGGTCATGCGCTTTTGATGGATGGCTCGCCGGAAGCAGGCGGACGAAATCTGGGTCCGCGTCCAATGGAAACTGTATTGATTGGGACTGGTGCCTGCAGCGCCTTTGACGTCGTCCACATCCTCAAGAAGGCTCGCGAACCAATCACAGACTGCGTCGTGGAAATTTCAGCTGAGCGAGCGCACACAGACCCGAAGGTCTTTACCGCGATTCACTTTCACTTCATTGTGACGGGTGCTGGCTTGAACCCAGCTAAGGTCGAGCGAGCCATCAAGCTTTCTGCGGAAGTCTATTGTTCGGCCTCAGCAATGTTGGCCAAGACGGCTAACGTGACACACGATTTTGAAATTGCCTCGCAGCCAACGGCAACCTGAAATATCGTAGTGCTTGTCAGACCCAGTAAGTAGTCTTGGTCATGACTTTAGAAAACGCGCGCATCACCAGACGCAATGGCGCAGGCAAATTAACGGCGCCGTGGTCGCGTCCCGCTTTGCCATGACGGATTTCGTCTTTGCGCATCTCATCAAGAATTGCACGACTTTCGCGGTCGTTCTGGGAAATTCGTCCGAGGTGATCATGCAGATGCGCCTCAACCTGCCGTTCCGTTTCGACGAGAAAGCCCATGCTCCATTTGTCACCCAGCAGTCCCGAAGCAGCACCCATGCCGAACGCTCCAGCGTAAAAAAACGGGGCAAGTCGGCTGGTACGTCCGCCTAGTTGCGCGATTCTCGCGTCGCACCACGCCAAGTGATCATGTTCTTCACTCGCGGCGGACAGCAAGAATTTTTGAACCTTTGGATCCTTTGCGACTAGTGCCTGGCCCTGATAAAGCGCTTGAGCGCAAACCTCGCCACAGTGGTTCACGCGCATCAGACGTGCAGATTCCAGACTAGCGGGCGCATTTAGCACTATGGCTTCGGCCTCCGCAGCCGATTCCGGCTTTGGCATACGGCGCTCGGCGTGGGCCTGTGCGAATACCGTTCTCAGCCCGGTATCCAACTCGCAAATGACTCGATCGATGAAGTTCATGGGACCATTATAGAAACAATACGGGCACCCGAAGGTGCCCGTATTGACGTTGCAAAAACGAAGCTTAGAACGTGTGACGCAATCCTGCGCTAAAGCCCTTTGGATCATTGTCAACACCAAACGTTGGTAGTTGTGAACCATTCAATGGCAATGCTGCTGCTGAATTGTTCTTCAGTGAAGCGTAGCGAGCCATAAAAGTTGATCTCTTGGAGAAGTTGTAGTTGTAGCCAACACCAGCCATTTTCGTCTCTGGTTGCGCCACGTTGCTCGCCAAACCGTCCCGTACCCGGCCAACCACACCAATGAATTCATTCTTACCTACGGTATAGGTGATTGCTGCCTGGTAGGCTTTCTTGTCTGTACGGGCGGTGGACTTGGTCTTCTGTGTCAACGCACCAACTTTCACTGGGCCAAACACAAAAGTACCGGACAGGTTTTGTGAGGATTCGGTAACGCCCGCAGTTACAACGTTGCCGCGCGTGTCTTTATGCTTCTCATACGCATAGTTCACACGGAACGGACCTGCCGCATAATCAAAATACATGCTCTGGTTGCTTGGATTGGCGATTGGGTTGGTGCTGGTCTTTCCTTCGTTCGCACCGTACATGAAGCGAGCCGAGAAACCGTTAATGTTTGGCGTCCAGTACTGCATCATGTTGTTTTCACGGCGGTTAAAGTCACCGGTGTTGATGATTGACAACTGGTTGCCAATCGTATTTTGACCGTACGGATCAACAAAAATAGCCGACAACTTCATCGGGCTATCCCATCTGCCCAGAATAATCGTGCCGAAGCCACCGATTAGACCTACACCGCTGTTGCGGCTACCGAACGTGCCGCCGCCTGCATCAGGAGGCGCCGATGATTCCAACTGGAAGAAAGCCTTCAGGCCGCCACCAAGGTCCTCAGTTCCGCGAAAGCCGATCAAAGATGACTCATCCACGATTGTGGTCCTGGTTGACAATGGTCCTGCACCGCCATCAGCCTTGACGCTGTTAGCCATCACCCAAATGCGACCATAAAGTGTCACAGGGTTAGCTGTTTGAGCCATGACAGCCGGGGCGAACGTTGCGCCAGCGACTGCGAGGGCGATCAATTTCTTGTTCATCAAAAATCTCCTTAGGGTTAAGTTGAGGCTTTCTAATTCTTTAGGACACAAACCTCTTGGGGGTCGAGCATGCTATGCGAGTGTTGGGCCGATACGGCTAACGCCCTTGTAGCAACTTCTCCCACAATCGTAATGCAAAATCTTTTGAGAAGCTGGCGACATATTGCCAAATTTACCCTCCTTGCTCAAGTGCCCCGGGTGAAATTAACCTGTTCAAAGGCCCCATGTTGCGTTTTCGCAACATGCGAAAAAATTCCTGAACCTAGCTCTTTTTCACCGCGAGGTCACAAAATTCTGTTCCCAAACAAACTCTCCATTGCCTGACCGGGATCCGCCGAAGCCATGAACGCGCCACCGACAAGATAGGCGCCTATTCCCGCTTCGTGCATTTTGTCGACTACGGCAGCGTCCACAATTCCGCTTTCAGTGATCAAAATTCTCCCGCGCGAAACTCGCGGCTGAAGTTTCAATGTTGTCTCAACATTAGTAGAAAATTGCGTGAGATCACGATTGTTAACGCCAATTAGTGGGGTTTTCAGCGTTAACGCCTGATCAAGCTCATCGGCATGATGCGATTCCGCCAGCACACTCAGGCCTAGCGAGTGAGCCAGTCGCTCCCATTCAACAAACTGACTGATTGGCGCCGCCCCCATGATGAATAGCACCGCGTCTGCACCCATCGCTCGCGATTCAAAAATCTGGTACTCGTCAATAATGAAATCCTTGCGCAATACTGGCAAACTGCAGGCCGCCCTCGCGACGATCAGGTCTTCGGTCGATCCCTGAAAATATTCGCGGTCGGTAAGAACGGATAGGCAGGCTGCGCCGTATTGCTCGTAGCTTTTTGCAAAGCGTGCAGGTTCAAACGACGATACGTCGTCTGGCAGACCTGAACGGAAGGTTCCGGCACTGGGGCTGGCCTTCTTGATTTCCGCGATCACCGCCAACTTGCCCGCGACCAGTTTGGCGCGGATAGCGCCAGCGAAGTCGCGTGCGGGGGGCATGCTGCGGGCTCGCACCTCCAGTTCTGCTGCCGGCAGCTGACGTTTCGCGTCCGCGACCTCTTTGCGTTTAGTCGCGAGAATACGTTGAAGAATATCTGACATGCGTTTGCCACTGCCCTTCTGGCCTGTTGACCAAACCTTCAGTCCCGACGATCAACCTTGAACGGTTAGGTTGATTGCGCTGACGTAAATTTCACCAAGGCATCCAACTTCGCCCGGGCCTTGCCTGACTCGATCATCTCGCGCGCCCTTGTTACACCGCCCCAAAGGTCATTCGCCACACCGGCAACATAAATTGCAGCACCGGCATTGAGCATAACGATGTCCTTGGCCGGCCCAGGCTCATTGTTCAACACCGAGAGCACCATCTGTTTCGAGGCTTCCTTGTCAGCGGCTTTGATTGCATCAATAGGGGCATTGTCCAGCCCGAATTGCTTCGGCTCTATCTTGAACTCGGTCACGAATCCGTGCTTTAGCTCCGCCACCAGCGTCGGCCCTGAAAGCGTGATTTCGTCTAGACCATCTTCACCGTGGACCACCATCACATGCTTTGACCCCAACTCTTTAAGCACACGCGCCTGAATGCCGACGAGGTCGCTGTGAAACACCCCCATTACTTGATTAGGCGCCCCTGCCGGATTGGTCAACGGGCCAAGAATATTGAGGATGGTACGCATGCCCAGTTCTTTTCTGATCGGAGCGGCGTATTTCATTGCCGGGTGATGAGCGGGCGCGAACATGAATCCCACGCCAATCTGTCTAATGGATTCGCCGACTTGCTCAGGTGACAAATTCACATTCACCCCCAGCGCCTCCAGCACATCCGCGCTACCCGACTGCGAAGAAACCGAGCGCCCTCCGTGCTTGGCAACGTGGGCGCCGGCCGCAGCGGCCACAAACGCTGATGCGGTGGAAATATTAAAGGTATGCGCCTTATCGCCACCTGTGCCGCAGGTGTCTACCAAATTCGCCACGTCACTTACGTCCACCTTAGTCGAGAACTCCCGCATGACCTTCGCCGCGGCGGCAATTTCCGATACCGTTTCAGACTTGACGTGCAAACCCATGAGAATAGCCGCAAGTTGCACCGGTGTGACTTTGCCTTCCATCACTTGCCGGAATAAATCGACCATTTCATCGAAGAAAATTTCTCGCTTATCGGAGAGACGGCTGATGGCTTCCTGCGGTGTAAACATATTCAGACCTTCATGCTTAGAAAATTTTTCAATAACGCATGACCGTGTTCTGTCATGATGGATTCTGGATGAAACTGCACCCCTTCGACAGCCAGCGTCTTGTGCCTTACTCCCATTATTTCGCCGTCATCCGTCCAGGCTGTCACTTCAAGACAATCTGGGCAGGTTTCGCGCTCAATGACCAGCGAGTGATAACGCGTGACGCGATATGGCGAGGGTAGTTGCGCAAACACGCCGACCCCTTTGTGCGTCATCTGTGAAGTCTTTCCATGCATCAGCGTTTTGGCATGTACAACTCTGCCCCCAAACGCCTGGCCGATACTTTGGTGGCCCAGGCACACACCAAGGATCGGAATTTTTCCGGCGAATTTCTCTACCGCAGGCACCGAAATGCCCGCCTCAGTCGGCGAGCACGGTCCGGGTGAAATGACGATCCTCGCTGGTGCCAGCTTTTCAATGTCCGACAGGGAAATTTCATCGTTGCGTTTGACGACGACATCTTCGCCCAATTCGCCGAAGTACTGGACCAGGTTAAAGGTGAAGCTATCGTAATTGTCAATCATGAGCAGCATTTTTCTCTCCTCATGAAGGGTTGGTGTCGATGCCCACCGACACCATTTCAGCAGCACGCAACA
>JANMZU010000222.1:0-2530 GCA_031383585.1 Betaproteobacteria bacterium | reverse complement strand
GGGGCAACCGCGCTACACGCAAATCTGGGCGTTGTTTTTGATCGTGAAGCCGACGCCGACATGCGGCGGACAAGGCTGTCTTGGGCGATCGCGGTCGAGCATGAAGCGACGAGCCGTTGGACGGTCGTGGCCGAATTGTTCGGGCAGCGTGGCGCTCCCCAAAGCGCGCAGCTTGGATTACGCTGGTGGGCGGTTCCGAAGTATGTTCAGTTCACCACTTCGCTCGGCACACAACGCAGTATGGGTAGTGACGGTCGCTGGATGAGCTTGGGCGTCCGCTTCGAATCCCCTGACTGGGCACATTAAGGCACTGGTTCAAATGCGAATTCTTCTGGTTGAAGACAACATTCCATTGGCAGATGCGCTGGCGCGCGCGTTGCGGCAATCCGCCTATGTCGTGGACATCGCGCGCACTGGCAAGGATGCTGATCGCTGGCTGGGCTCGCAACCGTATGAATTGATGATTCTTGATCTCGGCCTACCCGATGAGGACGGCGCTGAGGTGCTGCGGCGCTGCCGTGCACGCAAGCAGAAAATGCCGGTGCTGGTGCTGTCTGCAAGAGAGGCCGTTGACGAACGCGTGCGTCTGTTGAATCTGGGGGCTGATGACTATCTCGTCAAATCGGGTGCCATCGAAGAGCTGGAAGCGCGGGTGCGTGCACTGATCCGCCGCAGCCAGGGCATCACCGAACCGGAAATCGTGTTGGGAAAACTGCGGCTGGATCTGAACGGACAGCGCGCTTTTATCGGCAACGCGGCGCTGGACCTGAATGCGCGCGAGTGGACAGCGTTAGCCTATCTTGCAGCGCGCAATGGCCGGATTGTTGCCAAGGAGCATCTGATGGATTCGTTGTATGGTTGGGACGAGCCCAATTCGGTCAACGCGCTTGAAAAGGTAATTTCACGATTGCGCGGCAAACTTGCTGATTCCGGTGTCACCGTGCGTTCCGTGCGCGGTCTCGGCTATTCAGTAGAAGCCGGCGATGGCACGTAGTCTTGCCCGGCAACTGCTGACTTGGTTGCTGCCGACGTCGCTCGCGCTGGTTGCCCTCGGTGGTGTCATCGCCTACGGGGTCGCACATCGCGCTGCCAGTCTTGCCTATGATCGGGCGCTACACGATGCTGCACAGTCAGTGGCGGCACAAGTACGACACTTCAATGGCCGAATCGATCTGCAGCTTTCTTTGAGTACCGAGCAGGTATTGCTGTACGACAATCTGGATCGATTGTTTTACGCCGTCATTGGCCGCAACGGCACCCTGATTGCCGGCTCTCAAGGGCTGCCGGTAGCACCGGATAATGCGCGTAAAGATCAGGCGCAGTATTACGATACTGAATATTCCGGTCAGGGCGTGCGTGCCGTGTCAATGGTGGCCGAGCGTGAAGGTGAAAGCTTCACGGTTATCGTGGTCGAGACACTTGTCAAGCGGGATAAACTCATCCGGGAAATTCTGCTGGCGATGTGGCTGCCCGAATTTCTGCTCGTCGTCATGACTATCCTCGTGATGCGTTACGCGATCAGCCATGGGCTGGGAGGGATCGGCCTGGTGCGCGAGGAACTGGTCAAGCGCTCGCAAGCCGACATGCGCCCTATTCCACTCAATACCGTTCCGTTGGAGTTGCGCCCGCTGATTGCAGACACCAATGACTTACTCGACCGGCTTTCGTCGACCCTTGAGCGGCAACGGCATATCATCGCCGACGCCTCGCATCAGTTGCGCACGCCGATTGCGGCACTGCGCGCTGAGGCCGAATCCGCATTGCGTTCCGATGACCCGCAGGGCGCCCTGACGCGCATCGCGGCCAATGCTCGGCAATTGTCCAAGCTTGCCCATAACGTATTGATGCTTAACCGCCTCGAAGCCGGCCCGGCGCAAACTCCGCAGCAGGTCGAATTGCGCGACCTCATCAGCAACGCGGCCGAGCGGTGGCTGCCGAGTGCGCGCGCGCGCGACATCGATTTGGGATTTGCACTCGAGCCTGCTTATGTCCGGGGAGAACCGGTGTGGCTTGAGGAGATGATCAGCAACCTGGTCGACAATGCCCTTCGATATACACCGCTACACGGTACCGTGACGGTCAAATGCGGCCAGCGCCAGCACACTGCTTGGCTGTCTGTGGAAGACAGCGGGCCAGGCATCCCACCCGCAGAACGAGGGCGTATTTTTGAGCGCTTTTACAGATCGCACCCCGAACAGGGCGAGGGCAGCGGACTGGGACTGGCCATCGTCCGGGAGGTCGCCAATGCCCATGAGGCACAGATCGAGGTTGGCGATAGCGTGGAACTGGGCGGCACGCTCATTACGGTGCTGTTCTCGCAAACCAAATCTGCACCATTGACACAATGATATTTGGCGTTCAAAACTATCGCGGGCAATCCGTCATATCGTAACCGCAGGATTCACCATCAGGGAGAAGTCATGTCAGCAAAAGTCATCGCACTGTACAACCCACCATCAGACGTCGCCGCATTCGACAAGTACTACTACGCCAATCATGTGCCGCTGGCCAAATCGCTGCCCGGATTGCG
>JANMZU010000167.1:0-10109 GCA_031383585.1 Betaproteobacteria bacterium | reverse complement strand
CCGCGCTGCGCAGCAGCGGCCATTTCGATGGCGGTAGTTCGATAGGGGCTGGGGAGTGTGTACAAAAGAACGAGTTGAACCGGCCCGCGAGCTTTGCGCTTACGGGCTTTGTTCGAGTGAGAGCTACCAGCATGGAAGACGCCAGGCGCTTCATCATCGGAAATCCTGTTTATGAAGCCGGTGGTACCGTCGAAATTCGTGAGCTACTGCAGGACTAGATTAGTACAGCCATACTTTCTGCTGCCTGACCACGGTGCGTTCGCCGCTGCGAAGCGGACGCTAAGCAGATAATTTCAAGAAAGTTCAGAACACCCCAAAAAACCGAAAGAACCAGTATCCACGGGCCTCTTCAACACTTTTTGCCCTGCGAGACCCGTGGATACTGGCGTTCTGCCTTCAAAGCAAGCGGCACAACACAGGTCGGTAGCCGCCAACTGCATTTCGTCGCAATGCCATGGCGCGCTAAGGCGCATTGGCTAAACTGTGTCCATCGAATCGCCGCATGCTGGGTTAGCTGCGAGCCACAAACCATGTGAGGACCAAAATGATCAAATTCGTACTCTGGCTTATTCTGTTTGTGCTGTGCTGGCCACTCGCGCTGTTGGCATTGATTCTTTATCCGCTGATCTGGCTGATTTTGCTGCCGTTTCGTCTGGTCGGCATTGCAGTCGAAGGCGTATTCGCCTTCCTAAAGTCTATTGTGATGCTGCCAGCGCGGCTACTTGGCAATCGCTCGTGAGCGTGCCGCAATCTTGTCGTCGAGCCACGCGGTGACCATCGGCCACAGAGCGGCTTCGCTGTGCGGCTTGAAAAAGCCGAAGTGCCCGACGCGCTTCAGCCCGACCTCGCCCGGGGAAATGAAACGATAGTCGGCCGGCTGCCTCAAGTAAGCGCTATGCAGCATTTGCGAGCCTTCCTTGAGCAGCAATTCATCGTCTGCAAAGGTTAATCCCAACACCGGATATTCCGCGCGGGCATAGGCTTCGCGTGCTCCGGGTTCGCCGGTAAGGATGTAGTCCGGCGTGAGGCACCACCGCCGCCATTGAAACATCGCGCCAGTAGGCACGTCGCCCACCACGCCGATGCGTGAGCCCGGGAAATAGCCGAACAACGGGCATAGCAGCGGCGCCATCAGGTGCCACATAAACGGCGCGCTCCGGCGAACCTTTGGCATTAGATGACGCCCTGATCCACTGCCTACCGCAATGTTCACCAAGCCAGCCAAAAGGTTGCGCGAGGGTAGCAGTGGCGCACACTGCCCACCGAAGCTGTGGCCCACTGCAAATAGCGGTTTGTCTGCGTGCGCATTGGCAGCCAATTGCACCACGGCATCGTAATCGCGTGAATACCAGTCGGTGAGATCAGCTTTTGCGCCGCGCATGCTGCCGCGCAACGATTCCCCTGTGCCGCGATAGTCGAACGTCCATACGGCGAAGCCATTCGCGGCGAGATGGCGCGCAAACGGGACGTAAAACGATTGCGGCACGGCCATTGCGGGCGCGATGACTATGCTTGCTCTTGGCACACCCTCCGGGTCGAATCGATACCCTGAGAGAGCGTGGCCGTCGTGGGCGATTAACTGTGTAGGTTTCATGTTGGCGATATTTTGCCTTGAATATGCCCGCCAATTGCGCTCATGATCTCGCCGCCCACTCTTCGGCCTCTATACTTTCAGTTGCCGATGATTATCGGCGTCTTTGGAATCCCCATGCATATCGACCCGACCACCAACACCGCTATCGACAACTATAAACTTCTGACCAATCTGGTTGTACCGAGGCCGATTGCGTGGGTGACATCGCAGAGTAGTGAAGGAGTCGTCAATCTGGCGCCGTTCAGCTTTTTCAACGCTGTTGGGAGTAACCCGCTGTATCTGTTGATCAGTGTCGGGCGCAACGACGACGGCAGCAAGAAAGACACGGCCAACAATATTTCTGCCAGCGGCGAATTTGTGGTCAACATGGTGACCGAGGATGTGCTCGCCGCCATGAACGTCTCAGCCGCTGACTTTCCCGCCGATGAAAGCGAATTGGTCGCGGCCGGTTTGCATATGGCGGCTTCAGAACGGATCAAGGTTCCGCGTGTGGCTGAATCGCAGGCGAGCATGGAATGTAACCTGCACAGCGAGCAGGCTCTGGGCGCCTACACGATTTTTGTCGGCGAAGTTGTAATGTTTCATGTCGCCGATCATTTGCTCGGCGAGCGCATGCATATTGATGGTTTCGCGCCGATTGGCAGGCTGGGTTCACCCGCATATTACTGCCGCACGACGGATCGATTCAATTTGCCGCGCTTGACGCATGCGAAATGGCGGGATGGTGCGGGTTGACGGGCCGTGGCGGCAGGCTAGAAACCGGATCCGGGTTCTTTCAGGAATGCGATTTCTTCTGCTGTGCTTTCCCGCCTGAGCACCGCATTGCGATGTGGAAAGCGCCCAAATCGCCTGATGATGACCAGATGTTTCTCCGCCCAGATGTGCAGATCACGAGTTTCGGGAAAACCGGCAAGCTCTAGCATCAGCTTCAGGCAATGCTCTTGGTCACCCATTGTTTCGCTATGTTCTAGCGGCAGGTAAACGAATTGCCGCTCGACCGGCTTCATTTCACGATCAAAGCCTTGTTGCAGGGCATGACGGGTCGCTTCAAGCGCCATGGCATCGGCGGCAAAGGCCCGCGCACTGCCACGAAACATATTGCGCGGAAACTGGTCTAGCACCACGATCAGGGCCAGGCAACTTTTCGCTTCATTTTTCCAGTCTGAAAGCACTCCGGATGCGGCTGCCTCATACGTCGCCAGGAATCGACGATGGATTTCTTGGTCGAAGTCAGCATCCTTCTTGAACCACTCAGTTCGCGACTTGCCATAGTGTTTTGAGTCACCGTACCAGAAGGCAAGAATGCTGTTTGGTGTCTCGGCGCTTTCGTTAGTCATCGGGTTAGTATCCTTTGTCATTTTGAGAATCATAAGTCAAACTGGCGCATCGAGCGTCGAAGGAAATTGTGCTTTATGATAGTCTCCCGAGCAACAATCCAACCGGGAGAAAAACATGATCGGCTACGTCACACTAGGTACCAATGATCTGCCAAAGGCGGCCGGATTTTACGACGTGCTGCTGGCAACGATCGGCGCCAAAAGATACATGGAATCTGACAGCTTCATCGCTTGGGCGTCCAGCCCGACTCAGGCAGCACTGGGACTGATCAAGCCTTTCAATGGCCAGCCTGCGACCGTCGGCAACGGCGCCATGGTGGCCCTGGTAGTCGATAGCCGCGAAAAGGTCGATGCCCTGCACAAAAAAGCGATGGAGTTAGGCGCCTCCGACGAGGGCGCACCAGGGCCACGGGGACAGGGCTTTTATGCCGGCTATTTCCGTGATCTGGAAGGCAACAAGCTGAACGTTTTCTATATGGGTTAGCGGGTGACGGAGGAAGGGCGTCTCGACGACGGCTACGCTCGCGAATCCGCGGACGACTCGAGTGATCGGCATATTGACCTGCAGCGCGACCGGTTGGCACCAGGTATACCCGGCCACTATCATCCCGTCAGCCATTTTGCGGCGTCCAATGCGCTGGCGATGGTGGCGATAGTTGGCGCGTTTTCTCAGCTTCAACAGGTTCAGCTATGGGAGTGGCTGATTGTTCCAGCCGCTTTTCTGGTAGCGAACTGGGTGGAGTATCGTGTCCACAAAGGGCCGATGCATCATCTGCGTCGCGGTCGGGAAATACTGTTCGAGCGCCACACCCGCCAACACCATGTGTATTTTGACGAGCGGCATATGTCGACCCGAAATTTGCGTGAATATTACTGGGTGTTTTTCCCGTGGTGGGCGGTGGCGCTGGTGATTGGGGCGGCTGGATTGTTTGCGCTGCCGCTGTGGCTGTTTGCGTCGGCAAACCTTGGCGCGTTGTTTTTTGCCGTCGCTATCGCCTATTACCTCGCCTACGAATGGCTGCACCTTTCTTACCATCTACCGCCAGCGGGCTTCATTGGGCGGATGTCAATCGTTCGTCAACTGCGTCGATTACACACCATGCACCACGACACTTCGCTGATGACGACGCAGAATTTCAATATCACCTTTCCAATCTGCGACTGGCTCTACGGCACCATCAACACCCCGCAGCCCAACGCAAGCAAGACCGCACTCGCAGAAAAGTAGCCTGTGCCAGCATGCGGCTCGGCTATCGCCCCGTACAATGCGGATAGGCCCGCCTCTACTTTACGCATGCAAAACCATTCAGACGCCGACAATACGATGAACGCCAACCATCCGGTAGAAGCCGCACACCCGCTCCTGAAGCCAGCTGTCAGGCATCGCCTGTCGAGGATGCGATGTGTGGCAAATCATTTGCGCTACACGAAATCTTTGTTGGCCTGAAGCAGGATTCGCATGGGAACCACACAATTGATTTATCAATCCGCCTGAGCAAATGGAAGACGATTTCGATTTCACCAAGCAGCAGCCGGCATTCAATCCTGACAGTACGATTGGACGAGCAGTGTCGGCCCCGTTCAAGTCAACCATCAGCCGCTTCTACGACGCTAGGGTGGCGACGCAGCTATTCCAAAAATCTGGAAAGAAGGAGCATTTTCCGGCCGGCGAAACGCTTTTTCTGGAAAACGAGAAGTCGGGCAAGCAAGGGCTTTTTGGTAAGCGAATTGTGCACCGGATGTATCTCATCACCGCTGGCGAAGTTGCGCTGTTCACGCATGAAAAGCTGCTCGATACGATCAGAGCCAACGATATATTTGGCGAAATGGCGGTCATCAGCGATTCAGCTGCAGGCAGTGCGCGAAGCGCGATGGCCAAGGCTAAAACCGAATGCACGGCATTGTCCCTGGATGCGGAGGAGCTGCAGCTTGCGCTGGCGCATACGCCGGAATTTGCGCTGATGCTCATGAGCGTGATGTTTGAGCGGTTGCGCTTTCTAGCGGCGCGGCTTGCGCTACGTGATGTTGCCAAGTCCAGCGTAAGCAGCCGTAGCGAACCAACCTTCGATGCCGCAATGCTAGCGACCCTGCAAAGCAAACTGGAACACGCCAACGTAGTACGCTTCACTGAAGGTAGCCTGATCATGGAGGCGGGTCAGCCGGGCACCACGATGTATATCGTGCTTGAAGGCCGCGTGACCATCGCGATCAACAACAAAATTGTCGAAAAACTCGTTGCTGGCGGTGAGTTTGGTGAGATGGCGTTGGTCGACCATTCACCGCGTACCGCCAGCGCCATCGCGCGGACCGATTGCGCGTTGTTGTCGCTGAATCGGCAGGCGCTCATCGAGCTGGTGAAATCCGAGCCAGGTGTGGGCATGGCAATGATGCGTTGTGTGGCTAATCGCATGCGCTATATGAACTCGCTGTTTTTTTAGGAGCTATAGACCGCAATGGAAGACGATTTCGATTTCACCAAGGCGCAAGCCGCAGCGCAGTTGGCACCATTCAAGCCAACGGTCAGCAAGTTTTATGACGTCGATGCTGCTCAGCGGTTCTTCGCGAGCTGCGGCAAGAAGGAGTTTTTTTCAGCCGGGCAGACGCTGTTTGTTGAGAACGAACGCTCAGGCAAACACGGGCTGTTTAGCAAACGTACCAATCACCGCATGTATTTCATCGCTGGCGGCGAAGTCGCGCTTTCGGTAGCGGGGAAATTGATTGAAACCATCAAAGCGGGCGAGATTTTTGGCGAGATGGCGGTCATCAGCGAAACCACTGCGGGGAGCACACGCAGTGCGACTGCTGTGGTCAAGAGCGATTGCAATACGTATTCCCTGGATGCGGAAGAGCTGCGCAGTGGCCTCTCGGTCACGCCTGAATTCGCGCTGATGCTGATGAGCGTAATGTTTGATCGTCTGCGCTTCGTCGCTGCGCGCCTGGCCACGCGCAAACTCACTTCAGATAGGGACGTGCCGCGCGAGGCGGCCGTGTTCGACAGCGCTGCGCTGGCCAGTCTCGAGCAAAAGCTCGAATCCGCCACCACCATGCGCTATCTGGCGGGCAAGCCCATCATGAATGAAGGCGACTCAGGCATGAGCATGTACGTCGTGCTCGACGGTCTGGTGGCGATCTCCATCAAAGGCAAAATTGTCGAACGCGTGGCCGCCGGCGGCACCTTCGGCGAAATGGCGCTGGTGGATCAGTCGCCGAGGACGGCAAGCGCTGTAGCCGAAACCGAAAGTGCGCTTCTAGCGATAAACCGTGCGACGCTGATTGCGCTGGTGAAGGCGGAACCGGCGGTAGGCCTGACGATGCTGCGTTCAGTCGCTGCGCGGCTGCGACACATGAATTTACTGCTGACCTGAGCGCTGCACACGGTGCATCTCGATAACCGCGGACTCACACAGATTCCGGCCGATGTGCTGAGTCGGCAAGACATCGAATCCCTGAGTCTTTACCAGAACGCACTACCCACATTGCCGAACGCACTGTGGAAACTGTCAAAATTGACAGCCTTGAATCTGGGCGACAACCTTCTCACAACGATCCCGAAAGGCATCGCCGATCTTGCCAGTTTGCGCATGCTGGACCTGGGCCACAATCGCCTGACGTCCCTGCCCGACTCGATTGGCCGTTTGAGCGGTCTTTCCGACTTCCTTTACGTCAGCCATAACCTGCTCGCCGAGTTGCCCGAATCGCTTGGCAACCTGACGAAACTCGCTTATTTGAACGCAAGCGACAACCGTCTCACGCGGTTGCACGCGAGTATCGGCAACATGGCCGCGTTGACGGAGCTGCGCCTATATCGCAATCAGCTGGTCGCGTTGCCGGATGCCATTTGTATGCTGAAGCAACTGCGCGAGCTTCATTTGCAGCAGAACTTGCTGGCACTGCTGCCACCCAATTTCGGCCAACTCACGGCGTTGCGCGAGCTTGACCTGGAGGACAACAAACTGACTGCTCTGCCTGCCTCCTTCGGCGAGTTGTCCCAGTTGCGGCGGCTAAACTTGCGCAACAACGCACTCACCGCATTGCCCGAATCCGTAGGCGCACTCTGCCGACTCACGCATCTCGATCTGCGTGCCAATCCACTGAAGGCGCTGCCCACCAAGCTAGGCGAAATCCCCACGCTTGAAAAGCTGGACCTGCGCTGGTGCCGGCTAGAACGATTGCCGGCATGGGCGGATACGCTTCGTGCACGGGGCGTCGTGGTGTTCACATAAAATTGAAGGTCCAATATTAACGGGCCTCTCAGGATGAAAAGTATTGGAGATCCCCGCCGAATGGCAATCTACACTTTTCCACGTGGTTATTCGTAACGATTGCGCAATTCGCCAATGCCCGCAATGATGACGCTCACTTCGCTGCCTGCTTTCATCGAGCCCACGCCAATCGACGTACCACAAGCAATGACATCGCCTGGTTCCAGGGTCATGTCGTGGGAAATCTGGCTGACCAGCTTTGCGGGCGGAAAGATCATGTCCGAGACTGGATAGTGCTGCCGCTCCTGACCGTTGAGGATCGTCTGAATGGAGAGCGCCATCGGATCGACGTCAGTGGCAATGACCGGACCAAAGACACCGAAGGTATCGAAACTCTTGGCACGCGCCCATTGCGGGAAGCTCGCATCCTTGAACAATAGTTCTGCGGCGGTGACATCGTTTATGCACGTGTAGCCGAAAATATGGCTGGCTGCATCTGCTTCGCTCAGCCCACGACAGCGTTTGCCGATCACCACGCCTAGTTCGCCCTCATAGACCACCTTACCCTGGTACGACGGCGGTACGCGTATAGGCTCGCCATGCGGGTGAAAGCTGCTGTTGGCTTTGAGGAAATAGAGTGGCTCAGGCGGAATGGACTGATTCAACTTTTCGGCCAGCGCACGAAAGTTATTCCATACTGCCACCATCTTGCCCGGCTGGCACGGCGTCAGAATCTTTACGGTATTCAGTGCCAGCGTTTCGCCGGTGGCTGCGGGATCGGCGAACATTTCGCCGCGGTGTACGGAAATAACCGCACCGTCGAGTTTGCCAAACCCGACCGTTCCCTGATGTAGAAATCGAATCCAGTGCGCCATGCTCTACTCCTTGTCTGGTGGGCATTTTGGCGCCAGACGCCGTCGGCGTCGATGTCCGTGCGTCATTGACTTTTTTCCGGGAAGAAAAAGCCGCCGGACGAATCCGGCGGCAAACACGACCACCCTCGGAGTGGGTGATGCCCGACTGTCGACTGGCACGATAGGCCGACAGCAGACGATGCATCCTAGGCTCTCCGCATTGTTAATTCCCCACCTGTACGGGTGGGGAATTTAGTTGATATTTGTCTTCCTTTGCGAATCCCGAAGCGGTGCAAAACGGAATTTGCCGACTTCATCCTCAATGAGATAATCGCTGTCCACTTTCTCAATCAATCCCCTATGAAAACTCTCCCGGAACTGGCGCAGGCGTTGGCGATGGGCAAGACCACGTCGGTCGAATTAACCACGTCGGCGCTTGCACAAATAGCCGATGCGAATGGCGAGGGCAGTCGCGCATTCATTAAGGTATTTTCAGAGTCAGCCATGGCCGCGGCAACGGCCAGCGATGATATGCGCCAGGTTGGCTTAGTCGCGTCGCCGCTGGCCGGCATTCCGATTTCGATCAAGGATCTGTTTGACGTACAGGGTGACGTTACCCGGGCCGGTTCGAAGCTTTTGGTCGGCGCGCCGACAGCTAATGACGACGCTCCCGCAATCGCGCGCCTGCGGGCTGCCGGTGCGATCATCGTTGGCCGCACTAACATGACGGAATTTGCCTACGGTGGGCACGGCATAAACGCACACTACGGCACGCCACTCAACCCCTGGGATCGCGCAGCGCAACGTATTCCCGGCGGCTCGACTTCAGGTGGCGCTGTGAGCGTGACCGACGGCATGGCATCTGCAACAATAGGGTCTGACACCGGTGGTTCGGTGCGAATACCGGCTGCACTTTGCGGCATCACCGGATTCAAGCCGACGCAGGCGCGTATTCCGCTGGCAGGTGCTTTTCCGCTTTCGTTTACACGCGACTCCATCGGGCCACTTGGCAATTCGGTCGTGTGCTGTTCGTGGCTGGACGCGATCATGGCCGGCGATAAAGCCCTGAATTTTTTGGCGCTCCCGCTCAAAGGGCTGCGCTTCGGTGTGCCAAAAACCATCTTGCTTGATGACCTGGAGCCTCTAGTTGCCGACGCGTTTTCGCGTGCACTCACCTGCCTGTCTGCTGCCGGGGCGGTGCTGGAGGAATTTGACTTTCCAGAAATGCAGCGAGAGGCAGCCGGCACCAGGAGAGCGAACTTTTCTGCCGTCGAAGCTTACGCGCTGCATCGCGAAAGGCTGGCGACACAGCTGGATCAATTCGACCCAAGAGTCGCCAAAAGATTGATGCTGGGCGCCAATATCGGCGCAGCGGACTACGTGGATCTGCTGAAGTTGCGGCATTCACTCATCGCCTCCGCGAACAGGACAACCGCGCGCTTTGATGCCTTGCTGGCTCCCACCGTGCCAATCATTGCGCCATTGCTGTCCGAGATGGAGTCGTCGGAGGAGTTTTTCCTACGCATGAACGCCCTGCTATTGCGTAACTGCGCGCCGTTCAATGTGCTGGATCGGCCCTGCTGGTCACTGCCGTGTCATCGGCCTGGCGAAGCGCCAGTGGGCTTGATGGTAGTTGGAGAAACGATGGGCGACAAACGGTTGCAGTCTATCGGGCTTGCTGTGGAAGACGCGTTGAAGGCGATCCGCTAAAACCCGCGATTCTTGCGCTTTGTTTCTTCCGCCTGCCTCTCATCTTCTTTCATTTTTTTCGCAGCCATCTTCCTGTCCCAGCCAATCATTGGTGCGATTACGTTCCACCAAAGTATGAGTATGCCAAACGGCGTCAACACCCACAGCCAGCTCCAACTACCGACGGGGGGAATATCGAGAATTTTCAGCAGGAAGAGAATGACAAAGACTATTGCGAGGGGCATGTCGAACTCCGGATACAAAATGGTATGGCCAATAAGTTAGCACAAAGTACCTCGCCTTACCTCCAACAGCACATGGATAACCCGGTTCACTGGCATGAATGGGGGCCCGAGGCGCTTCAACTGGCGCGCGACAGCGGGAAGCCCATTCTGTTGTCGGTCGGTTATTCAGCTTGTCATTGGTGCCATGT
>JANMZU010000148.1:0-1839 GCA_031383585.1 Betaproteobacteria bacterium | reverse complement strand
GCAGCTCACCGTCGGCGTCGTAGAACACGCCCGTCATGGAGCGCGACGCGGAGTACAGATGAATGCCCAGCCCTTTTTGGGCACGAGCATCGCCGTTGGTGGCAATGGTTAAGAGGCCATCAATGAAGTCGACTCCGTCCTTGATTGTCGGCGGATTCCAGCGCAATCGATTCGGCGATACCGGTGTTTCAAGGCAAGGGCCCGTGCGCAGCAGGGCATGCTTGAGCAATCGATACGGCGCATGCTGCACCGAGGGCAGCAGGCGGTATTGCCATGACCGCAGGTTGTCGGCGCGTGGAGCCGTGAACGCGCTTCCTGTTACCTGCTCGGCATAAAGTCCGAACGCAACTCGTTGCGGCGAGTTGCACCCCTGGGGCAGTGCGCCGGCGACCGCTTCGGTGCTGTGTTCGTTTCCAAAGCCGGAAAGATGCGCCAATTCCGCCATGTTCAGAGAACTCCCCTGGCGATCTGATCAGCTTCAATCGCCTCGAATAGTGCCTTGAAGTTGCCCTCACCGAAACCGTCGTTGCCCTTACGTTGAATGACCTCAAAGAAAATGGGACCAATCACGGTATCGGTAAAAATCTGCAGCAGCTTGTCTTCCTTCGATTCCTTGTCCAGACCCTCGCCGTCGATGAGGATTTTGTTTTTCTTCAGGCGTTCGAGATCTTCACCGTGATTGGCCACGCGTTTGTTGACCAAGGCATAGTAGGCATCCGGCGTATCGAGAAACTTGACGCCTCTGGCGCGCAGCGCTTCCACGGTTTCATAAATATTCGAGCAGGCCAGCGCGATGTGCTGGATACCTTCACCATTGTAGGCGTCGAGGTATTCCTGGATTTGCGATTTTTTGTCTGATGGCTCGTTGATGGGGATGCGGATCTTTCCGCAGGGGCTGGTGAGCGCGCGCGAGGTGAGGCCGGTTTTCTTGCCCTTGATGTCGAAGTAGCGGATCTCCCGAAAATTGAACAGCTTGGCGTAGAACTCCGCCCACGTATCCATCCGGCCTTCATACACATTGTGCGTCAGGTGATCCACATACTCGAGGCCCACGCCTTTGGGGTCCGGATCGACTCCGGGCACCGGCACAAAATCGACGTCGTAAATTGTCCGCGGACCGTAGCGGTCGATCAGATACAAGAGCGAGCCGCCGATACCCTGGATCGCCGGGATGTTCAATTCCATCGGGCCGACCGGGCCGTCATAAGCCTTCGCACCCAGTGCTACGGCGCGCTTGAAGGCTGCTGCGGCGTCTTTGACGCGAATGCCGAATGCACACGCTGAAGGGCCGTGCACGCGCGCAAATGACTGCGCGAAACTGTCAGGTTCGGCATTGACAATGAAGTTGATCCCGCCTTGTTTGTAGAGCGTTACGCGCTTGCTGCGGTGCCTTGCGACAGCGGAAAAGCCCATGCTTTCGAACAGGCGGCCCAAGGCTTCGGTATCAGGTGCGGTGTACTCGACGAATTCAAAACCGTCGGTTCCCATCGGGTTTTCAAACAAATCAGCCATTACTTTCTCCCCCAGCTACATCAATTATCGTGAGCGGCAACAAAACCGCAGGTCAACTTCGTCGCCGGCGCTGGACGGACATGTGTTACGCAAGAAAATGTTACACAGCCGGCGGGACGACATTCAATCACCGCGCTAGAATCAGCGAGCGCGGGAAGGCGAGCCCGGTTGGGAACCACGGCGCTTTACGACGATCCAAATCTCGGATCGGAAGGCACAACGGCGAGCTGACCGCCGAACTTGTTGGAGGTGTGACATGTACGATAGTTTACGCGCTTGTAGCGATTACGTAAAACAAGCGAGTGTTGTGGTGGCAGCGGTGACGTT
>JANMZU010000140.1:0-1639 GCA_031383585.1 Betaproteobacteria bacterium | reverse complement strand
GGCAATCGCCAAACCAAGCGGAGTGATTCGATAACAGCCGCGTTTGTGGTGCTCGACCAATTGATAGGCCATCAAATAGCGCAACGCCATGTCGACGAGCGTTCCGGCCAATCCGGGCACCCTTGCAACGGTGGTCCGAGTCAGGCACTTGGTTTTGCTGTCGTTAATCGCTCGCAACGCGAGCGTGGCGTAAATGTGCTGGCTCATGCTGCCCTCCGCCCCGGCAGCGACGGGCCTGCGGCGCGGCGGGCGAGCGCTTGCCTGCCGATTTCGGCCTGCCAGTCGATGCAAAGCTTGATGCCGGTTAAATCTTTGGCGGTGACGGTGGCGAGGCCGTTGGTGGCGGCGAAGGCTTCGACGTTTTTGATGGCGTTGGCGACGAGGCGCGAAAGCCCTTTGCTCTCGGCGGTGACGCGGGCGGCAACGTCCGCCGAGACCTTGACCTCGCACAGGGCGTCGAAGGTGGCCTGCACGTCTTTTTGCTCGTAGGGCACCAGCTCAACCGCTGCCGACACGCGGCTGACGAGCTGTTCGACGCGGCAGAATTTTTCCCACACGCCGAGGCTTCCGGCGACGAGGAAGACGGGGGATTTGGTGCGGTCGGAGAAATCACGCACGCGCTCGATCACCGCGAAGGCGTCTTTTTCGCAGTGCTGCACCTCATCAATGGCAATCGGCGGGAAGCCGAGCCGGGCCATTGCTTCGATGCAGCGGGCGAAGAGTTTGTCGGGGCGGCAGGCGGTGTCGACCTTGAGCAGTTGGCCGAGCGCGCGGACGAAGACGGACGGCGTCCAGCCTTTATCGGCGCGCAGCCACAGCCAGCCCTCTTGCGCGCAAACGTCTTCCATGAGGCGCGTTTTGCCGACGCCGGGATGGCCGTGAACGAAGATGAAGGTGGCTTCCGGTGCGCCGCGATTTTCGGCCTGCCGAAAGCCTTTCATCAGACGTTCGTAATTGCTGGTTTTGACAAATTGTGGTTTCACTGGTACTGTCCTCGGGTTGGTGATCGCTGTTAAATCGTGTTGCTGACTCGGCTGTGGTGTGACTGGAATCACGCCACAGCCCCTCTAAAAACCTCATCGCCGACGCCGTCTCCGGGCCGATATGCGATGCCTTCTCGCTCAAAAATGTCGTGCAGATCGGCGTAGTGCTGCGTGTAGGCAAACGCGTCGAGCCATGCGCTGTCCTCAGCCGAGCAGGCGGCGCGATGCGTCATCAGCCAGCGGTATTTGTCGGTGGCGTCGGCGAATAGCGGGCGTTGTTCCTGGGCGGGTTTATCCGGCTCGGCGCGGATCGGCACGACGTTGTCTTCGTGGATTTCGGGGGCCGCGTCTGGCAACTCGAAGGGCTCAGGCGCGGCAAAGTTGCGGGCGGTGTAGTCCAGAATGCCGTCGCGTTCGCGATGCAGCAGCTCGGATTTGCGGTCGAGCAGCTTTTGCTGCCCGTGAAGGCGGCGCAGGCGCGTGGTTTCGGTGACGGCCATCGCTTGACCGGGGCGCTTGTTCCAGTCGAGCTTGGCTTCGCAAATGAAGCGGCCCTCTTGATCGGCGATCCACACCATGAGCGGGGTGGTGACGTCGAAATGCACGCGAACGTCCTGCCCGTCGGCCAGGTCGTACAGGTCGCGGTTGCCGTACCA
>JANMZU010000100.1:0-5247 GCA_031383585.1 Betaproteobacteria bacterium | reverse complement strand
GGGTGGCATGACCGTTTCTCCTTTTGTCTTAGCAACTAAAGGGTACCGCGATTGCTTCTCTTCACCCCTTCTCTTTCGACCTAAAGTGCGACAAGTCGAACGCAAACTTTCCATTATGGCCCGAGTGTCGCACCAGTGCTTGCATTTGGCCAGTTTGACTGGCGGGATTCTTGAAAAATAGCGTTTGAAATTCCGACACACAATTTTATCGAGAGCAAAAAAAGCACCTGAAAACCGACTTTACATCCGTTGGTCGCAGGTTCGAATCCCGCACAGGCCTACCAGGTTCAGAAAGGGCTCAGGAGAAATCGTGGGCCTTTCTTCTTTTTCGCAGTGCTGAATTGGCCAATGGGAATTCGCGCATAATCTTTCGTGGGCATGTTCTGATGTCTCGCCGTGGAGCAGCACCTCACCATCTCTTTCAGGAGCAACAAAATTGAAGAAAAATAATTGGATCGGACAGTGCATGCTCATTGGCGCTACTACCCTGGGTGCATCGGGTCTCAGCTACGGTGCGGAAATTGTAGGACTTGGCAATAAGTGCTTGGATGTGAGCGGCGGCGACACGGCGAATGGCACAAATGTGCAAATGTGGAAATGTGAAGCGGGAAACGAGAATCAGCAATGGACTCTCAATGACGGCAAGATAGTATGGGCTGGCACCAAGAAATGCCTGGATGTGAGCGGCGGCGATAAAGCCAACGGTACCAACGTGCAAATTTGGCAATGTCAGGCTGACAACGACAACCAGCGGTGGACTCTCGATAACGGCAGAATCGTTTGGACCGGAACAAGAAAATGCCTGGACGTCTCTGCAGGCGGTACGGCCAACGGTACGAATGTGCAGATCTGGGATTGTCAGGCGGGGAATCCGAATCAGTCGTGGACCGTGAAGGGGTCACGCTCAAGATAGAGGTAAACACGGCTCGCGTACTTGGTGCGCGGGTCCTGCCTTCCAACCCAAACAGGCCCGTAGCGTTCTCACCAAACGGGTGAACGTTAGCAGAGCGTCAGAACCCAATAACCACGCGGCTCTCCGGGTAATTACAAGCGGTCAACTGCGGTTTCTAGGTTCAACCTACGGTGAATGACTTGCTCAGCGCAAACGGGAAATACCCTGTGGTGATGCCTATTGTCAGCGTCTCGGGCTTTCCTGAAACCCGAAAATTACAATAACAGGATTAGCAGAGGAATGAATGGAAACACTCCGACATTGACGACCTGTGTCAGTGCGCCCGATGTACTCGGTTGATACGCAGCGTTGCCGGCGTATTGCGCGGTAATTACGTGCGAGCCCGGTAAAAGGCCCGTAGTCACGCACTGCGCAGTGCCATTGGAAGTGGGTACAGCAGTGCATCCGGCGATTGGACTAGCCCCATCGAGAAACGCGACCGTACCGGTTGGCGTGCCGGAGCCACCCGTAACGATGGCGGTGAGTGTCACTGACTGGCCCGGTCCGGAAGGGTTCAAGGACGTTCCAAGGTTTGTTGTTGAATTGGCCAACACGATCGGCAGCGGCAGCACCACCGAATCTATCCATGCGCGGTCGGCGCAATTTGGTGGCGGCACAGGGCTGGTGAAAAACCTGCAGGGCGTGTCGACTTGGTTGCGAAATCTCCAGCGCAGGGTATGTGCGCCAGCAGTGATCCGAACGCTCGTGGTCAGCCAGCCGGTATCGCCACCTGCGGAGTTGAACACAACCACGTTGTCAACCATGAACTGGAGATTTGCGTCCGTGGTCGAAAGGGATGAAACCCGATATGTAAAAGTCACATCGCCGGCGAGGAAGGTGGCGGAATATTCAAGATCCGAATTTGCGTAAACGTCGTTGCCGGGGCTAAGCACGGCGGCGGATTGCAAACTCGTGTTGCTGAAGTATCCATCGGTCAGATCGACAGTCCATGCCGCGGCGGACGTTGCTGGTGTCACGTAACCGGTCGGCATTACACCGCCAATCGGGAACGTATCAGGCTCGTCATCAATGATGGTTACGGTTACCGTGGCCGATGTGCCATTTAAAGCACCGATCGACACGCCTCCGCCGGGCGTGCTCAATGTAAAGGTGAAAGTCTCCTTACCTTCAAGCAAGGTGTCTTGCAGGATAGGCACGGTGATGGTGCGCGCGGTGCTGTCACCCGAAGCCCAAGTCAAGGTTCCGCTGGTTGAGGTGAAATCCAGCCCAGCTGTCGCGGTACCGCTGGCAGTCGCGTAATTGACCGATACGGCACCAGTAAAGCCGACGTGCCGCTCAACGGTAATTTGAGCCGAGCCACCACCTTCAGCGACGGAATACCGGCTCAAGGGAAAGACGACGATGCCTGGACCAGTGAAAGCCGAGGCAGGCAACGCTGTCCTGAAATTTCGCGTGGTCTCGCGAGTATCGTTCAGCGCTCGGCTTTCATTTGCATTCGCTTCATTACCGCTTGGTGCATTGGGATTGGCTCCAGCGAAAAAAGCTCGATTGTCGAACGCAATACTCGGGTTCGAAAACGACAGCGTACGTTCGCAACTGAAGCCAGCAGCGACGCACTCGTCGTCATACGCCATCACGGTGCGAAAGCGGTTGGTCGTATCGACGTAACCGTGCGCGTAGAGGATATTGGTAGCGACAGTGCTACCCGCGGGCGTGACGTTGGTTATGGCTGTCTTATCCTCAAAATTATCATGCTTCAAGCCCATATTGTGGCCAAGCTCGTGGGCGAACGTGCCGCTACCGGAACCTGTGCACCCCGGCGAATTGACGGTGTTATACGCGGTGTCGGCGAAGTCGATGTTTTCCGTATCCATCAGAAAACCGAGGCCGCAAGTGGTCGGATAATTTCCCCACAAGCTGACAAAATCGGCTTTGTAAATATCGCGCAAAATTGGCACGCTATCCATAAAGCCATCGCCGGGGTTTTGCAAGCGCGCGAGATCCGTACCGTCGGTCGTCTCCGTGTACGCCACCTCACCTTTGTATACCAGTCGCAGCCGCTGGATGACGCCTGATTTTGCATAAATCTGGTTGGTGAGCGCAACCTGCGCATCGATGTTGGCGTGCATCTGCGCGGTGCCGCCGTTGTTCACGCGCACCACTGGTGTGTAGACGACCATGACGTCTACTTCGGGGCCGGTATCAGCCGCAGTTAATGCAACATCTGCGGCCGTCTGGATCGTTGGCTTCGGCGACGTTTGCAACTTGACCAAAATGGGTGGGCTGGTATGGTCCGGAAGGTCATTTCTCTTTAGTTCGATCGCCGTAAAGCCGGATTCGGCTGATCCGTGAATCGCGTATCGCTCCGATAGCGCACTGACATTTAGCGATACCACGCCACCGTTATTCACCAGCACCACAGAACTGTGCAACGTGCCCAGAACATTCCCCGTAAATACCTGCCCGCCGCTGGATGTGGCGGAAATGTTGGTAATCTCCAACGGAAACTCGGCGTCGTCAAAGAATGGGATGCGGATACGCTGCGCTTGTCCGGTAATCGCCATATTATTCGCGATCGTTTGTAGAACTGAAAAATCGATGTCTACCTGGCGGTCACGCAAAAATAGCTGCTCTTCGATTTTTGCCCGAGTAGAAACGCTCACTTCCGGCGTCAGCTTGAGGGGCGCAGACCGGATCAAACTCGGTGCGATGTTATCGATAACAAATTGAGGCGCCAAAATTGCGGCCCTGCCCTGCGCCTCTGCTTGTCGGGAACCGAATATGACAATGCCTGATGCTGCAAATGCCAAAAGCACAGACAGTACTTTTGGCAACCAGCTGTTGCGAAGGCTTTTCATCAATGTGTCCCTTTGTTGTTGGTTGTCTGGGTTACAGGATATCCACACTGTGACAGCATCGCCGTCAAAGCTAGTGGCTGCATAGGTAATTCTGCAGTTGGACTATGGCTGATACAACCGAGTAGCTGGCAAATATTACGCTTCGCGCCTCAGTTCGTGGCGTTCATTTTTCTTCTTCTTCCGCATCTGGTTCCGGCTCCGGCTGTATTTCCAGCGCCAACCCGCCCGCAGCGGCAGGCTCACCTCGGGTGCTTCTTGGCTTGATATTCAGGCGCAATTCACTGGCGGATTCCGCATTCGAATGGCCCCTTCGTAGCCGATGTGCCCCTCGCTATACAGATCAAACAGGGCCTCGAGTTCGACGCGTTTCTGGCCTGCACCATCCTCGCCCACGGCTTCCTGCGGTTGCGATGCAATGGCTGCAAGGAGGAGCAACTGGTGGCCTTCTCCTGTCCCCAAAGGGAACTTCCTTCGGGGCGCAACGCTGCGGCATCTGCCCCTCGTGCGGCACGCGGCGCATGGCCGAGGCAGCGGCCTATCTGGTTGACCATGGGGTGCTGTCGTTCCCGATTCCCCTGCGCAGTCTCTTTGCCGTCCACCCCGAACTACTCGCGCCGATATTGCAGATCATCCATCGGGCGATTGCCACGTTTCTCATTGACCAGACCGGCTATCCAAGCGCGATCAGGCCGCCACCGGTGCTGTTACGCTCATCCAGCGCTTCGGCTCGGCCGCCAACCTGAACGTCCACCTGCATGCGCTGGTGCTCGATGGCGTGTTTGGCAACCTGCGCGCCGCAGCCACATCAGGCAAACCGGACGAGAGCATGCCTGCACCCGCCGCCGCACCCATCTTCCACGCAGCCGCTGCACCCACCCACGCTGCGTTGCGAGCGTTACTGGGCTGCGGTCATCACGCGTATCTTGCGGCTGCTGACACGCCTGGGTCATCCTGTCGAAGAGGACGGCCAGACCACTCTGGCCGGCGGCATCAACGATCCGCATGACGTGATGACCCCCTTGCAAGCGGCCGCCGCCCACTACCGCATCGCGCAGGGCCCGCGTGCGGGGCAGAGGGTGCTGAGCCTGCAGCTGGCAAATCGGCATCTGGGGAGATGTGGTGAATCCACTGCGCTATGCGCCAACACACACGGGATCAGCCTGCATGCAGGCGTGCACATTGCAGCCGATGCCAGTAACGAGTGAATCCAGACTGGATTTTGAAAGAGCTGGGGGCGGCCGCTCGGACAGCGCTCGGGCAATCGCTCAGACGGCGCGGAAATCAGGCGAGTCAGGCTGGAAAAAGTCAGCGATGTTGAACGAACCGTGGGTTTTTAGAGCCTGCGCGAGCCTGTGACCGCTTGACGTTCGCGATATACGCTCAGGATTCTTGAAAAAAGGGCGTTTGAAATTCCTGTACCCCCATGACCCGCCACTGCACTCAACAGCAAAAAAAATCAGAAAACTACGTAGTGTC
>JANMZU010000068.1:0-6872 GCA_031383585.1 Betaproteobacteria bacterium | reverse complement strand
AACACTATGGCGCGGCCAAATTCTTCGACCGCGCGGGTCACATCCCCTACGCCATCCTGGCGCCAGCTGCGGATTTCTTTAACCTCGACAAGACCTTCAAATCTGCGGAGGAGATCGGCCGGATGTTGGCTTATCTGGGTATAAAACCCGAGCAGCAGATATACAGCCACTGCGGCGGTGGCATTGCTGCCAGCGTACCGTTCTTTGCCACAAAGGTGATGCTTGGCTACCCAAAGGTCAAACTCTACAAAGAGTCCCAGCTTGAATGGCTGCGCGACGACCGTGGCCTGCCGTTCTGGACTTACGCCGCACCGAACATGTTGCGTGAAAAGAGCTGGTTGAATGGCTGGAGCAGTCCGATGCTGCGTACTTTCGGCGTCACAAAGCTCAATGTGGTCGACGTGCGGTCCGCTGATGCATACCAGTTGGGGCATGTGCCGTTTGCGGTCAATATCCCCGCCGAAGTTTTCAAAAGCCACTTAGCCACGCCCGAAAAGCTGGCTAAGGTTTTGAGCGCCGCCGGCGTTAACCCGGCATATGAGGCGGTCATCATTTCTGATGGCGGCGTGAATGTCAGTTCGGCCATGGCTTACCTGATGCTCGAAAAGCTTGGGCAAAAGAAAGTCTCGCTGTTGGCGGACTCAGTGGATGACTGGGGGCTTGGAGGCTATACCCTGACGAAGGAAGCAACGACGGTCGGTCCGGGGAAGTCCCCCAAGGATCTCGCGATTCCTGCGACTACCCATCCAGCTAACATTCGCACGGGCTTGGTAACCAGCGATCCCGCACAGAAGCCCGGTCCATACGCCAAGGTGTTCATTGCCTCCGGTAAAACCATGCCGAACAAAGCGTTCGATGGCAAAGTAATTCACGTGCCGTATACCGAACTGATTAACAAAGATGGCTCGCCGAAAGCCGCCAAAGACATCTGGGCCATCCTGGTCAAGGCCGGGCTTCCACGCTATGCAGAAATCATCTGCTATGCCGATGAGCCGGGAGAAGCTGCTGCCAACTATTTCATTTTGAAATTGTTGGGGTATCCGGATGTGAAGGTACTGGCGTCGTGAAGTTGCTCAAAGCGCACCGAATCGCTACTCGCCAAGCACCTATCAGCGCATCAGGTCTCGACTAACAATCGCGACTAAAAAATATGCTGAGCAGCAGATGCTATTCAAGCGTAGGCTTTGGGCTCCGCCGCGACGGTCTCACATTTGTGCGCCCCATCGCGGCCGCCAAAGGACGCCATGATGAATAAAGCCTTGTTCGCGCTGTTGCCATTGCTCGCCATGCTCAGCGGGTGCATGAGCGTAATCCAAACAGCGACGGATCGAAAGGACCAGCGCATCCACGCGCTGGCAAATGCCGGCAACGCGGAGGCGCAGTACCTGGTCGGCATGTTTTTCAACAATGGCATGGGTGGAATGACGCGCGACCCGAAGATAGCCTTTGAATGGTTCCGCAAGGCCGATGCAGGCGGCGACTCGCTAGGCGCTTACAAATTGGGCTGCTACTACGCCGGTCAGTTTCCGGGGACGGTAGAGGTCGACGAAGAAAAGGCGTACGCTCACAAGATGGTGGCCGCCAGGGCGGGCTATGCGCTTGCTCAGCACGATGTGGGCGTCGTCTACGTCAGCCGCAATGATTTCCAGGAAGCCGAACGCTGGTGGAAACTCGCGGGTGGGCAAGGCTTTCGCTCCTCACACAGCGCGCTCCACACGCTGTACTCGCGGGAAGAAGCCGGGTTAAAGAATCCGCAACTGGCCTACGTGCACTACAAGCTTGCCAACCGCAATGCGCAGAACGAAATTTCGCCTGCGGCATTGCCCGACCTCATTAAGCTTGCCGAGAAACTTCAATCGCCCGAACTGGAGGCTGCCGACAAAATCGTTGACAGGTACGTTATGAAGCCGACCCAGTTAAGTCTGGATGCCCGCAATATGCGCGGGCGCATAAATGCATTGCTCGCGGCCGCCGAAGCAGCAAGATGATCGCAGCAATAAAGTCAGTCGGAGATCCGCTTTCTAAGCGCCTAATTTTGAACTGCAATAATTTTTGAAACTAGTCAGTCGGAAGTAGCCCCATCTTCGTTTTCAACAAGATCGTTTGGAATAAAGTCAATCGACTGCTTCAGTCTCAGCGTTATCGCACGTCAAAGCCTTCACCTAACCCAAGCCGGCTGCGAACGCATTTAGCCTGCTCGACATTTCCGCAAGTTGAAATCATGCACGTTTCAGGGATGCTACGGAATTCGAGTCTTGTACTACCGGTTTCGGCCATCACCGGCCAGTCAATGGGGCGGTTCAAATTTCCAGTTAGCGGCCAAAGACTTTGATCAACAAGAGGGGACTTCGCTCGTATATTGGTTTACTCAATTGCCTACGAAGTGGATAAAACTATAGATACTTGATCGCATAGTCTGGCGTCTCGATTTTATTTGCGCCGAGCTTTATGAGGTTGGACTTTTTAGCTCGATTGTGAAAGTTTTGATCGCTGGTCACGAATACATCACGCCGGTGATAGACGTGAGTCCAGAGCGCTAGGACATCGCATTTTGCGTTGAGCCATTTGTGATCGGACTTATATTCGCTTGGCATGAAGCCACCTACCTTGCAATAGTCTTGCCAGAGAAATTCAATGTTTGGAAATAGCACTTCATGGATTTTCCTTTCTAAAGCCTCCATGGCCGCATCCGCAGGAATGCTGCAGTCCCAAAACGTAATGTCGAAATAAAAAATCGATGGTAGCAACTCAAGATGCGCCAGTTTCAAAGTTACGAGGCGCTCCTGAAATTCGAGAAAATTCTCAAGTTGATGCCCGCCTCGTTGCTTCTCTGACGCCGTGATTGCAACAATAGCAACTTTGGCACCGCCAGAAGCATGTGCGGTTGCAAGTGCGTGGACCGCCGTCGCCTCCGCTCGGCCTTCGTCTATTGCAATGATGCAATTTGTGTCTAGCGTGAAAGTAAACATGAACTGAACGGCATCTTCACGAGTCCCGGACGTGCATGATGTCGGCTAGTCAGGATCGCGTCGCAGGCGTAACTGCGTTCGCAGTCGCAAAACGATCGTCATTAACCCCCCCCAAACGTAAGCGGGTTAGCCCGACGCGTAAAATGTCGCCATCCTTGATGGCTGTTGGTGTTAATAGCCTGCGCGCGTTCCGGAACTCGCCGATAAACGTTCCATTGCTGCTACCCATGTCTTCAAGCATCCACGATGAGCCGCTCCAGAAAATGCGAGCATGGCGGCGTGACAGATCGGGGTCATCGGAAATTACAAGTTCGCAAGGCGCGTCGCGCCCCATCGAAACAGATGGCGGCGAGCCAGCGGTTTTGAGCTGGACTTCCTCACCATCGCGCGACCCGCTCATGAACGTCAACGTCAATGTCTGCGTCATCTTGCAAATCCCCGATGGTTAGTCCTGCGAAAAAGAAATCGCGTTAGCACGCGACGAAAACTGCGCGGATGTCGACGCAGTAAATCGGACCGTACCATTCCGTAGCTGGTTCGCAAACCATGCATCGACCAGCGGCTGTACCACCAGCTCATCAACTGCGCGCTCAAGCGGTCGCGCGCCAAGATCCGGGCTGTAGCCACGTTCAAGCAGTACCCGTCTGGCTGACTGATCGACTTCGATCATCAAACCTTTCTCGACCTCGAAGGCTCGCGCCTTCGTTGCAATGATTTGGTCGAGGATTTTCGCGAGGTTTTCACGGGCGAGCGGCTGAAAGCCAATGACGCCAGTGATGCGGTTCACCAGCTCGCGGCGCATGAAGCGTTCGGCCAACGTGCGCAACTCGTCGCTCTCCGCAGTTCGGAAATCCACTTCACCGGCACCGATGTTTGAGGTCAGGACAAACAGTGCGTTTGAACAGTCGATCAGCCGGCCCCTGCTGTCGGTAATCCGGCCTTCGTCGAACACAGCCAGAAAAATGTTCATCACGTCGGGATGGGCCTTCTCGATTTCGTCGAGCAAGACGACGCTATACGGGTGGCGCCTGAGCGCCTCAGTCAGTGCGCCGCCCTGATCGCTATCGATGTAACCCCGCGGGGAGCCGATAAGATTGGCGACGGTGTTCGCATCGTGGTACTCGTTCATGTCAAAGCGCAATAACGCTTCGGGTGCCTCGAACAAAAAATTCGCAAGTTCTTTCGCCAGGCTGGTCTTTCCAACGCCGGAAGGCCCAAGAAAGAGAAATACGCCGACCGGTCGATTGGTAGACTTGACGCCTGCCAGCGCCGCACGCACGCGCTGGCTTACAACTTTGACCGCAGTATCCTGCCCGATAACCTTTTCTCCGAGTACCTGCTCCATACGCGTGAAGCGGGCACGGTCGTCCTCGGTCAATCGCTGCACTTGGATTCCAGTCCATTCCGCAACGACTGCGGCGATATCTTCGGCAGTGACCCGATTGCGATTGCCGATCACAGCGCGAGCGGCAGCTATGTCAATCGCGTCAATCGACTTGTCTGGCTGCTGGCGGTCCTTGACATAGCGGTTGGTAAGATCGACAGCAGCGCTAAGTGATGCCAAGTCGAACTCAAGCGTAAATCCGCCCGCTGCGTGCTTCGCCGCGACGCGCGGCGCGATGTACTCAAGCACCCGCAGAGTCGCTTCCTCGGACAATTCCCCAATCTGCACCGGCGAAAATCGCCGTTCCAGCGCCGCGTCCTTCCGGATGAAGCGGTTGAACTCGTCCTGCGTCGTTGCGCCAATGCAATCGATTTCGCCGCGAGCGAGGGCGGGTTTCAGTATTTGGGCGGCGTCAAGCGCGCCGCTCCCACTGCCAGCACCGACGATTGTGTGAATTTCGTCGATGAACAGAATTACGTCTGGTGCCTGCGACGCTTCTCGGACGATGTGTGCGATGCGTTCTTCGAACTGACCACGCAGTGTAGTTCCGCTCATCAGAGTGCCCATTTGCAATTCAACAATACGCTTGCCGCGCAGGATCGGCGGCACCAAGCCCTGTGTTACGCGCCATGCCAGCGCCTCGACGATAGCGGTCTTGCCAACACCCGCTTCGCCGAGCAGGATCGGATTCGATTTTTGCGTGCGCGCTAGCACCATGATCATTTGTTCGATCTCGCGTTCGCGCCCAATCGCATCTGCAAGGCGGCCTTGTTCTGCGAGACTACGCAAATCGCGCCCCCACTCGTCCAGCGTCGGCGTAGGGAACGTCATCGGGATCGCCGCCTTTGGCAAGATTTTCGCACCTGTGCCGACCGGAAAAGGCAGGGGCGCCGTGGAAGACGTTTGCGTCGCAGACGGAGCGCTTTGGGTCGATGCATTCTGTCCGGGAAGGCGAGTTTTATCCGCTGAAGCTTCGTGCGGCGCTTCGTCAGTAATAACAACCAACAGTTTCGCGATGTCGACGCCTTGTGCGATAAGGAGCCGAGTGAATAGACTCTCCCGTTCAATCAACATTCGTCGTGCCAGTGTTCTAGGGGTCAATTCGCCTTCTGCTGAGCCAAGTTCAAGTATCGAATTAAGTCGTGGTGTTGCGTTAATTGTGGTCGAATGGGCTCTCCCCGTTCCTACTTCCCTTTCAAAGGCATGTAACAGAGCAGACGGATCCAAGCCGATCTTCATCAATGCCCCAGCGAGTGGATATGCGGCATCATTAAGCAAAGCAAGCGCAACGTGCTCAACGCCAAAGTGCGCGTGTTGTAAGCGCTTCGCCTCTGCGAGCGCGCTACAGTATAGCGCCGGACATTCAGTCCTTAAACGCGTGAGCATATGGTTCTCTCCAACTTTTTGGTCTATTCATAAAAGCATGACAGAAATTCGACACCAAACTGCCGGTTTGACGCTGGGGACGATCTAAATTTTCGAAAAAGCGTCAGCAGTCGGTTCTCTTACCCAGAGGCGAAATTCAATAAAAATATATTTCATCCATGCGTATCGACTACTTCCCCAAAAGTCGTGCCCAAAAGGACTGCTGGCGCGGTGTAGTGATTAATGCCACTCGGCGCCTGAGTTCCTGCTGCGCGAAGGCTTTCGGTTGTTGTACAACTTCAAGATTAGGATTGATTGCAAGTGCTCGATCACACACGGAAATTGACTCTTCGTACCGCTCAAGTCTATTTAATGTGAAAGCTTTCATATATGAGACCCCACCGTCTGTATCGATTGCGGATGCTTGGTCATATGCCGAAAGCGCTTCCTCGTCTCGATCCAGGCGCAACAGAGTGTTACCTTTTTTGTACCACGCATATGCGTCGCTGGCATTGAAGATGAGGGCTTTGTCGTAAGCGGCAAGCGCGTCCTCGTAGCGCATGAGTTCCTCTAGGGCATCGCCCTTGTAGCGCCACGCGTCGACAATTTTCGGGTCAATCGCGAGCGCCTGGTCGTATGCTTGAATTGCGTCCTCGTTGCGCTTGAGTTCGGCGAGTGCAATCCCTTTTCTAAACCAAGCGTTGAAAAGCGTGGGATCGGACCTGAGCGCCATATCAAAAGCCTGAATTGCGTCCTCGTTGCGCTTGAGTTCGGCGAGTGCAAACCCTTTACTAACCCAAGCTTTGAGATACGCGGGGTCGAATTTGACCGCCATATCGAAAGCCTGAATCGCTTCATCGTGGCGCTTGATATTTGCAAAGTCGAGGCCATTGTTGTACCACGCCGGAGCATTCTCAAGTCTGATCTTGATCGCCTGCCCACGCGCAGCTATCGCCTCATCGAAGCGCTTGAGGTGACCGAGCGAATTTCCCTTGTTGTACCACCCGTCGGCATTGTTCGGGTCAATGGCTAGCGCCCGCTCGAATGCGCAAATTGCCTCATCGTGTCGCTTTAGTCTCCCTAGACAATTACCCTTATTGAACCACGCCCAAAAATTATTCGTGTCTATCGCTAACGCACGGTTGTATGCTTGG
>JANMZU010000028.1:0-1640 GCA_031383585.1 Betaproteobacteria bacterium | reverse complement strand
CGCGAGCATGCCGACGGCCGCATGCGCATGCGCGAGCGACTGAAGCCGACTTTCGATGCGCGCGATGGCGGGCAGCAAGATTTCGTCCCGCGCCGACTTGAGCATCAACGCATGTGAAAGGTTGTTAATGTCCTCAGAGGTGCAGGCAAAGTGGATGAACGCCTGTGATTTGGTGACCTCAGTGTTATCGGCAAAGCGTTCACGCAGCCAGTATTCGACGGCTTTGACATCGTGATTGGTGGTGGCTTCAATGGCTTTCACGCGCTCAGCGTCACTAACTGAAAATTGGGTCGCCGCTTCTCGCAGTGAAGCGATGGTCGGTGCCGAGAACGTGGGGCACTCAGCAAGCTGCGGCTCAAGCGAAAGCGCGATGAGCCATTCAATTTCGACATGCACACGATACTTGATGAGCGCAAATTCACTAAAATAGCCGCGAAGAATGGCGACTTTGCGTTCGTAGCGACCATCGAGGGGCGATATTGCGGTGAGTGCGGTGAAAGCCAGCGGCGAGCTCATGTTGAAACCGGAAATGTGTCAGCCATAATTTTACCATCCGGCTACTTTCAGCCCTTGTCACAACAACAATCATGCGTCGCGGCAGAGAGAAAACCCCAGGGTTGGCCGAGTGTCGCGATGCTATAATCTGCCTCCCGTCAAAGCGCGAGAAGCACAATGAAGTTGTATGGATCCCGCACCAGCCCGTACGTCCGTAAAGTCCGAATTGTGATGATCGAGAAGCGCATTGAATGCGATTTCGTTGAAGAAAACATCTGGACCGCCGATACCACGGTCACCCAGCACAACCCCCTTACCAAGATTCCCGTGTTGGTGCTTGATGACGGTATGCCGCTCTATGACTCGCGTGTAATCGTTGAATACCTCGACGGCGTTACGCCGGTATCGCGGCTGATTCCCGACGGCGGACGTGAGCGCGCTCTGGTCAAGCGCTGGGAAGCAATGGGCGACGGTATCGCTGACGCCGGCATTGCGCTGTTTCTCGAACGCAAGCGCGACGCTGCGCTTCAAAGCAAAGACTGGATGGCGCGGCAGATGGGCAAAGTCGATTCCGGCATTGCCGCCGCCGCACGCGAACTGAGCGACCGCGAATACTGCCACGGCCTTTCATTGACGCTGGGCGATGTTTCGCTTGCGTGTGCATTGCTTTGGCTGGAGTTTCGGCTGCCGGAAGTCTCCTGGCGCGCCAACCACCCGAATCTGAACAAATGGCTTGCAAATCTCGAAGCGAGGCCCTCGTTCGTGGATACCAAACCGCCCGTGTAATTCGGGGCAATAAGTCTCGATGTCGCGCCGTAATCGGATAGCGCTTTGGGTAGGCCTGATTGCCAGCACATCTTTGATATGTTGGCTTGCGATTTCGACTTACTCACGACCAGATTTGCCGCAGGCATCCACGCCTGCCATCGCGCGCGCAGCGCCCAAGCAGGCTGAATTGATAGCGCCAAGCATAGCGATACTCCCACTTCGCGAACCACCGCGCATAGTTGCCGGGGCAATCATTAACAAAGCTCCAGGCAGCACGGAAATTGCAGCGGTTGATTCTACTGATGAGCGAGACGGCACGTGTAGGTGAGGTAGCCATGTTGCGGCAGCGTATCAGTGCAAGTGGCAAGACGATTGCG
>JANMZU010000027.1:0-3365 GCA_031383585.1 Betaproteobacteria bacterium | reverse complement strand
CGCAATCGTGAACAGAATTTCGCCCTGAACGTGCTGATGGATCCCGAGGTCGATTTTGTGACGCTGCTCGGGCAAGCGGGTACCGGCAAGACCTTGCTCACGCTGGCGTCAGCGCTGATGCAGACGCTGGAGCACAAGGTGTATTCCGAGATCATCATTACCCGCGTCACCGTCCCTGTGGGCGAAGATATCGGCTTCCTGCCTGGCACCGAAGAAGAAAAGATGAACCCGTGGATGGGCGCGCTCGAAGACAACCTAGATGTGCTCAACAGCACAGATGAGGAAGCCGGCGACTGGGGCCGCGCCGCAACACGGGACCTGATTCGCTCACGGATCAAGGTGAAGTCGCTCAACTTCATGCGCGGCCGTACCTTCCTCAATAAATTCCTGATCATCGATGAAGCGCAAAATCTGACACCAAAACAGATGAAAACCCTCATCACGCGCGCTGGGCCTGGCACCAAAGTGGTTTGTCTTGGCAACATTGCGCAGATTGATACACCGTATCTTACCGAGGGCTCATCGGGATTGACCTATGTTGTTGATCGTTTCAAGGGTTGGGAGCATTCGGGCCACATTACCTTGCAGCGTGGTGAGCGATCACGTTTGGCCGACCATGCTGCAGAAATTCTTTAGCGCCAGGCAGTGATGATGCGAATCTACACGACTGGATTGTTGGCTGTGACATTACTGGGGCTCGCTCTGCCAGTTTTTGCAAGAGACGATGCCCCGGCAATTCGCGGGACACCTGTGGATGTATTGGCACCTATCGTATTCGAGTCACCGGCCCAGGCGGCCATGCGCAGGCTTGCAAGCCCCAATGGAGCCGGAGAATCGGTGACGCGTTTACAAAGAATCCCTGAAGCAGAAAAAAACCACCCGGATCTGGTGACTCGTTTGGAGGAAATTCGTGTTTACGGTCGCAACGAACCCGAGGATTTCGTCGGACCTAAAAAATCACCGATGATGCAGTTTCGTGCCCGTCTGGAAAAGGACGTGCCGTTGTCTCCAGCAAAAAAAGCACAGCTTGCGCTCTGCCTCATCGGCTTGTGCGCCAATTACGGTCCGGAAGGAATTCCCGTTGGCGATAGCCCCGAGCGGCGCGCCGAGGCCAGGCTGTCTCGATCAACGTCGCAATTGAACGCACAGTTTTATGGAACGTTGCAGTAAGGATTTGGTCTTTGAACCGGCAGGAAGAAGTTTGAGCCGGTTCCCCTCACCTGCGGTGCGCGGCCCTTTGCCAAGGAAGAGCGTGAGAAGTGCGGAACGATTAATGACGACACCGTCGTTCCGCACCATAGTATGACTGACTTGCATCATGGAGGCACCACCCGGTACTTCGGTTAAGATGCACGGTCTATAGAGCACCTCAGCTAGTCCCCGTATCAAAGGTGCCATTCCACTTTCCCGGTCGAGAATATGAAACGCGGTTTCTACACCATCATGGCGGCGCAATTTTTTTCGTCGCTCGCAGACAATGCGCTTTTCATTGCAGGTTTTGCACTGATACTGCAACTGGAAGGGCCGACGTGGATGCCGCCAATGATCAAATGGGCATTCGCGCTAGCTTACGTTGTGCTTGCAGCGTTTGTTGGCGCGCTCGCGGATGCCAAGCCCAAAGGCCGGGTGATGTTCGCCACCAATTGCCTCAAGATCGTCGGCTGCGCAATCATCTTCTTTTATGACATGTTCAAGATTCCCGGCGCCCGGGAATTCTGGGTGATTTTCGGCGGATTTCTGGTAGTCGGCGTAGGCGCGGCAATGTACTCGCCTGCCAAGTATGGAATTCTTACGGAGCTGCTCCCCCCTGACCAGTTGGTCAAAGGCAATGGCTGGATCGAGGGCCTGACGGTACTGTCCATCATCCTCGGGCAGGTGCTGGGCGGATTGCTCATCAGCCCGATAGTTGCGGCGAAACTTTTGACGATCGACATGCCGCATTTCGACACCGGCATAGATTCGGCGCCTGAGGCGGCGATCGTGATCATTTCTGTTTTTTATCTCGTGGCGGCGCTTTTCAACCTGTGGATTCCTGATACCGGCGCCCGCTATCCCAAGCAACAAAGCCATCCCGTCAGGCTGATCGTCGATTTCACAGGTTGCGTGACCACTCTGTGGAAAGATAAACTAGGGCAGATTTCCCTCGCGGTGACGACGCTCTTCTGGGGCGCGGGCGCGACGCTTCAATTGATTTTGATTGAGTGGGGAAAATCGCAACTCAATCTTCGGCTGGATCAAGTCTCCATCCTGATGGGCGTCGCCAGCATGGGCACTATTGTGGGTGCGATTATCGCTGGCCGCTGGATCACCCTTCAACGAGCGCTATTTGTGCTGCCTTTCGGCGTAGCGTTGGGGGTGGTGATCTCGGTGCTGCCGTTTACACATTCGATGCCGATGGTCTATGTGCTTTTGATTGGTGCCGGCACGCTGATAGGGTTTTTTGTCGTACCGATGAATGCGCTGCTGCAGCATCGCGGCCACGTACTGCTCTCTGCCGGGCACTCGATCGCGGTGCAAAATTTCAATGAACAACTTTGCATTCTGGCGATGCTGGCCATGTATTCAATACTGCTGTCGATGAACGTCCACATCAACATCGTCATCTGGATTTTCGGCGGACTGGTTCTGGTGTTGATGGCAGCGATCATGTATTGGAATCATCTGAATCATTTGCAGAATCCCAATCTTGATCGCATCATCGGGATGCACAAAGGCGAGTCAGATAGCCATTTCGTCGCCAGTCCGCATTGATCGCATTAACTGTAGATCAAGTATGGGTCAGGCTTGCAGACCGAAAAGCGCTGCGAAAGCGCGTGGATAAATGACTTCCAACTTGTCGTTGACGGCCTAAAGTACCACCGGCATGTCAGGCTGCTCGTTGGTTTGTTCACCCTTGGCGGGGTAATAAAACGCAAGTTCAGCACTTATTTTTTGGATGCCGGTGACGCTGCCGCTCGCGAAAGCGCCCTTACGATAATGGTGTTCGACCTCGCGACAGATGGCGCGCCAGCGCTCGTCACCGACATGACCATGAATACCCCTGTCGGCGACAATTTCTACTTTCCGGTCGGCGAGCAACAGGTAGACGAGCACGCCATTATTTTCCGCGGTATCCCAAACCCGCATCAGTGAAAACACATCGATTGCACGCTGACGCGCGGTAATGCCCGCCCATAGTTGCCCGGTCGTTAGCTCGGCTTCGATGACGAAACGCACCTGGCCGCGATGAGTCTTTTCCCCCAACGCAACCGCCTCACCAATGGCCGCGAGCGTGGCAGCCGGAAACTGCCGGTGCAAGATCAATGGCGACATCCATACGTGCCGCAGAAAGCGTTTTAGCCAGCTCATTTATGTACGTTCGCCAT
>JANMZU010000955.1:0-4762 GCA_031383585.1 Betaproteobacteria bacterium | reverse complement strand
TATGCGGGGTATTTTCCAGTCGGCGACGCCGATACGCTGCGATCACAGTTGGATCATTGCGTGGGCGACGCCAATTTTCTGCTGCGCCTAAACACTGCCTGCGCGGCACGGGCAAAGCTATTTTTGCCGGCTGCCGAACGTTCTGCGCTGGTGAAACTCATATCGGCGTTCGGGTTCCGCTGAGGCCACAGTTCTAACGGAAGCGTATCAGTCCAGACGCGTAGAATTGATATCTGATCACTCAATTGCATGCCCCAGTCAATATTTAGTTTTTCACGCTTCGTTTGTGCGCCTTCTTTCATTTCCACAGAGACCATTCGCGGGCTTGAACAACTTGGCGACGCGTCGGAGAACTGCGAAATGACCGCAGGACAGCGCTATGTAAAGGACCGAAAGACCAACCATTACGTCAAACTCTAGCATCAGCGCGGCTGCTGGACCGTTTTCGCCCTTAAATACCCGCCAATACTAGGGTTTTGTGCTGGAGGAATATATGGGTCATATTCCACTTACGAAGTGGGCAGCACAAGCATCACTATTCGAATTCTGGAGCGCGTCATGACACCACATAGTCCCTCTGCAGCATCCGCAGGCAACGCGAGATCTACCCAACTTTCCGCAAGATTTGAGCAAGTCCGTGCTGCTACCGAGAGCCTGACCGCGCCACTCTCCAGCGAAGATGCCGCCCTGCAGTCAATGCCGGATGCGAGCCCGGTGAAATGGCATCTCGCCCACACGAGCTGGTTTTTTGAAACTTTTATTCTCGAACGCTTCGATAGTGAATTCAAACCGTTCGATCCGTCGTATCGGGTGCTGTTCAACTCCTACTACAACGGCGTGGGTGACAAACATCCGCGCCCAGAACGTGGACTGATCTCGCGCCCCGCGCTGGCCGACGTGCTGGCTTACCGCCGGCATGTCACGACGCGTATCGCCGAGTTGCTACCCAAACTCGAAATGCGCGAGCCTGAGTTCGCGGCTTTGATGCAGCTAGGCTGCAACCACGAAGAACAGCATCAGGAATTGATCCTCACCGACTTGAAACACCTGCTTTCCAGAAACCCCGCCAAGCCGGCATATCAGGAACGCTGGCCACTCACAGCCATTCAGGGACGGAAGCCGCGTTGGGTTGGCTACAGGGGTGGGCTGATTGTCATCGGTCAAGGCGGCTCTGATAACGCCGGATTTGCCTTCGATAACGAAGGCCCGCGTCATCAAGTATTTCTGGAGCCGTTCGAAATCGCCTCGTATCCGGTAACGCACGGCGACTTTGCTGCTTTTGTTGCGGAAGGTGGATACACGCGGGCCGATTTGTGGCTGTCAATGGGCTGGGATTGGGTACAGGCGAATCGGATATTGGCACCGCTCTATTGGGCGATCCGCGAAGGCGTATGGCATACCTTCACCCTGCACGGGATCGTCCCGATCGACGCGCAAACGCCGATCTGTCACATCAACTATTTCGAAGCTGACGCTTTTGCGCGCTGGGCGGCTACACAAGCGCAATGGAAAGGCGCTCGGCTGCCACGCGAGGCAGAGTGGGAGCATGCCGCGACCGGCATAGAAATGGATGGCAACTTTCAGGAGAGTCGTGCTTTTCATCCACTCGCACTACGCGAAGAGAAGGCCTCACTGCAACCTCAACAGCTTTTCGGCGACGTATGGGAATGGACACAAAGCGCCTACCTGCCCTATCCCGGTTTCCGGCCTGCCGAGGGCGCGGTGGGCGAATACAACGGCAAATTCATGTGCAACCAGTTTGTGCTACGTGGCGGCTCCTGCGCGACGCCAAAGCAACATATTCGCGCGAGCTATCGCAATTTCTTTCCGCCTGATGCGCGTTGGCAGTTCTCCGGCCTGCGCCTCGCGCGCAACGTCTGACCTAATACGAATTTCTACCTGGCGCGTCCGCGAAAAAGGTAGCCCAGACCTGCGTAATACGGCCTGACCGTGAAATCTGGCTCTACGAAATCGGCCAGCAAACGCCACGGCCGTTCGAGCCCTACCGGATTGGAGCTGTAGCCTTGCTGCCGCTTTCGTAACCAACCGTTCAAAAACCAGCCGAGCGGAGGTGGCAAAATCTTGGTGCCGGTCGCGGCAATGCGGGCGCCAACATTGAGCGTGTCAAAAATTGCTTGTAGTGCTGCCCGAGATTGCTGAACATCATGGGTGTAACAAAACAATGCCGCGTCAAACTTGACGTTGCTAGTGAAGTGTTCTCCTGCCGTCTGGCATAGCGTCACATTTTTTAAGTTGTGCTTTTCGACGACCGCTGCCGCACGCACAATCATCGGGGCGCTGAGCTCAAACCCCGTTACGCTGCCGCCTGGCCCCACGGCGGAAGACAGCGCCAACAGCGAGAGCCCAGTGCCACAACCGACATCGAGCACACGCATGCCTGGACGCAATTCGAGCGCTTCAATTGCACGTCGGCGTGCGGCAGCCATGCGTTTAACTTCGCCATCGTAGATCGCCGCGAGCCGCGCGTAATTGGCTTGCGCGTCCTCGCGGATGGGGAGAAGAGAATCTTCGGTGACATTCATGCGATTCATGCCTTTGCGTAAAAGACCCAGAACGACGCACTATCGTCAGTCCAGCAACGTGGCGATGCAAACCCCGCCTCCACTAGCATCGCTGCAAACTCTGCACTGCCGTACTTGTACGAACTCTCGGAATGCACGCGTTCGCCCGCTAAGAAGCGTCGCGCTTTGCCGTCGATCTGCACAATCTGCTCGACCCTTGATTCAAGGTGCATCTCGATGCGGCCAAACTGCGCGTTGTACGCGCCGACATGCCTCCACTGCGCTTCATTAAAGTCGCTGCGGATTACGCGATTAATGTGACGCAGCGCATTCAGGTTGAATGCTGCCGTCACGCCGAGAGCATCGGCGTAGGCGGCGTCGAGGCGTGCTTTGTCTTTCTTTGCATCTACCCCGATCAGCAAGCCACCGCCCTGGCAGTAGCCGCGCATCTGCCGAAGGAAGCGCAACGCCTCAGGCGGTGGAAAATTGCCGATACTGGACCCGGGGTAAAAAATCGTCACATGGTCATCGATTAACTCAGCGGGAATTTCTAGATTCTGCGAGAAGTCGGTCACGAGACCGATCATCTGCGTGCCAGGAAATTCTATCGACATGTTCGACAAGGCAAGTTCCAGTGACGGCCCTGCGATATCAATCGCGACGTAGCGCTCGGGCTTGATGAACGGTAACCAGCCCAGCGCTTTGCCGCAATCGCCGGCGCCGAGATCGACAAATGTACCGCCAGTACCGATGGCTTCAGCAATCTCCAAGCGGTACTGCTGGAAAATCGAGCGCTCGGTACGAGTCGGATAATACTCATCCAGTTGGCAGATCGCTGCGTAAATAGCGCAACCGAGTGGATCGTAAAAATACTTGGGTTCAATGGTAGCCGGATTTCCCCGCAAACCATCGATAAGCCGGTTAATTTCAGCAACGTGATCAACATGCAGACGATCCAGTATTCGATAGTTGCTTGTTGCGGTCATAGCGTCGTCATTTCATCGATCATTTGGTATTTTTCGGCGGGTAGTTTTATGGAAAAGCATACCGTGTTTCGGCGGCGACTTGCGGTTCTTGTATTGTTTTTATTTTGTTTTTAAGCGTCGTTGAGTATTGTGTCTTGTTTCGCCAAACAACCAAGGTGCTGCCTACCGCGGAAGGCCACATTTCACGCGTTGCATCAGGATCAAGCAGCTTGTTCTATACCGATTTTATGTAACTACCAACGCTAGACCGGAGACGCCATGTCCATGTTGAAACGCATATTAGGAATGCTCCGAAGTCCACAGGCAGAATGGCAGGCGGTCACGCAAGACGCGCCAGATACTGGGACAATGCTGCGCAGCTACCTGCTACCGCTTTGCGGTCTGGCCCCGGTGGCTACCTTGATTGGCATGCTTGTGTTCGATGCCGAGTGGAGCACTCAGTATGGATACTCGGCGCTGCGCGGACGGCCCCTGCATATCGCACTGGCGACTTACCTTTTTCAGATTGCCAGCGTGTATCTGCTAGCCAGCGTGCTGTATTTTCTTGCGCGTACGGAGAAACGTTCGCCAAGCTTCTTTGTTGCGTTACAAGTCGCCGTATATGGCTCCATACCGGTGCTACTCTCAGGGGCGACCTTAGTCATCCCGTTCAACGTCGTCTTCATGATCTTGGCAATGACTTATTCGTTTTACCTCTACTACCTTGGTGCGGAGCGCGTGATCGGCATTCGTCCCGCGGACTCGGCAATGTTTATCGGTGTCGCCATGTTCTGTGTAGCTGTACTATCGACGGGGCTTGGTGGTATTGCCTCAGCGTTGGGATTGTTATGACAGTCGGGTGCTACAGCAATTTGTGAGCTGGTTTGCGGGCAGTGCCCTGATTGATGAGTATCACCTTTACCGGCGCGGTGTTCGAGGCACTTTCTGCCTGCGAGCCCCGCAGATGCTAGGTTTGCACAGCGCCATAGCAATCGTGAACGTCAAGCGACCCCACGAATTGTCACCAGCGGCGGCGTAGACACCGCCTTGCGCGTCCCGAGCAATCCCGCAAGCGCGATGCCAATACCACCGCCAAAAATACCAATCAACGGGATCAGCAAGTTCGGCGCGTAGGGCACGCCAAGCACTCTGTCCGACAACACTACCGCCAACCCCATTGCACCGGCGCTCGCGATCAACCCAGATAACAGTCCAATGGCCAGAAATTCCGCGAGTTGCACAACCACCATTTGCTTGCGGCTTGCACCGAGTGTG